>NZ_JBFUGT010000580.1:0-1884 GCF_056402775.1 Rhodococcus sp. P3_B8 | reverse complement strand
GGCCTGGGTTGTAGTACCCAGTCAACGCTGCATTCTCCGACGTGTCAACACTGTAGGTCTACTACCGAGACCTACGGCAAAGGCCTACAGTTGGATGCGATGAAGGAAGTGTTTCTTATGGCCAAGGCCCCCGCTGATCGCACGACCCGCTCCGGCAACGGTCAGGTTCCGGACAGCGGCCCGATCACCCGACAGCGAATCCTGACGGCTGCACTCGAGATCATCGACCGCGACGGAATCGACGCACTGTCCATGCGTCGCCTCGGCAAAGCCCTGGGCCGCGACCCGATGACCCTCTACCGTCACGCCCCGAACAAGGCCGCGCTCGTCGACGCCGTCGTCGAGCGCGTCCTCGAACAACTCGAGGTCGACACCGACGACGGCGACTGGGCAACACAACTCCGGGAGGTCGCCCGGGGCTTCCGCCGGTTGGCGCTCGACCATCCCCACGTGGTCCCGCTCCTGGTCACCCGACCCCTGTCGACGCCCCTTGGGCTGCGCCCCCTGGGAACACTGCGCCCGCTCGAGAACATCCTCACCTTGCTCACCCGGGCAGGTTTCACTGCGACTGATGCCCTGCACGTGTACCGGGCCTTGTTCGGCTTCCTCCACGGTCACGTCCTCAACGAACTCCAGGAAATCGTCGAACAACCCGACGAGCACGACGACTTGCTGCGCTTGGGCCTGCACCGGCTGCCGATCGGAGACTTCCCCCTCCTGCGCGGCCTCGCACCCGTCTTGGCGTCGTACGACGGCACCGCGGAACTCGAGCGCGGCCTCGACATCCTGATCACGGGACTCACCGCAACACTGCCCTACCCCGGCAGCCCCGCCCCTACTGTGAGCTGAACCCAGACCATGGACGAACCTTTTGCGCCCTCCAACGCGCAGCACTAGTGGCGACGACGTGCCCGGCGCTGCCGCAGAAGAGGCGAACACGGATAGAGACGGTGCCCTCACACCGTCGCCCCGGCTGCAGCTTCGCGAGATCATTCGCTGTCGTGGGGCGCGCTGGTGGTGGTGGGGCTGACAAGGGATTGTGTCAACCAAATGGTTGAGGATATTGCGCGCCAGTACTGGTGATCGACATGGGGAAGTGTCCAAGGCCGTCAACAACGTCAGCAACAGCGGGGCAGACCTGCTGAAGCGATCGCAGCGGAGGATACCCTCTGACCACGGTGGCGCCCCGCAGGCCCGTCCTCTCGGCGGACACGCCCGCGTCGGAATACCACCGGTAAGGCCGCTGTTGAAGGCTATGACGGTGGCGCCCATACCCCGGGTACCACACCAGAAAAGTCGCTGCGAGCGACCACTTGCCGAGAGGCGATATGGCGTCACTGTCGCCCCTGACCGGGTAAGACCTACATTGCGTAGCGTTCCCGGAAGGGACGAGGAGCCGCTGACGCCGGGGAAGGTGCCGGCGGCTTCCCTTTGCCTTCTCACCCGGTGTCAGTTGCGGGGTGGATCTCGCCGCGATGCCTCGAGCAGCACAAATGCCGTGTCCGATGGGTTGGTGACTACAAGGGAATGTCTGAGCCGAGTCGAGAGCGGATCCCCGGCAACTACCACTGGATACACAGCGGAGGCTGACCGGATCTCGAATTCAAGGCCATCCTGTGGCCACATACAGACATTTCGGACAGCATCCTCAGGGTCGGGCAGTAGAGTTACGGCTATCATCCGGGCCGGTTCGTTGCGGCCTCGCTCGACACATCTCGTTCGACGGAGAGAATGCACCATCAGCAATCCACACCGCGCCGGAACATCACCGAGAACCCACAATCTTCGCCACGCAGCAGCTGGCACGGCCTGGGTACTTTCGTTCGCCTACTTGTTGGCGGAGGTGTTCACCGCGGCGGCGTGGAGCACGCCTTACAGCTTCGC
>NZ_JBFUGT010000579.1:0-1905 GCF_056402775.1 Rhodococcus sp. P3_B8 | reverse complement strand
ACGCAAGACCGTGAACATCGTTCCGGCGGCGGCAGAGGCCTAGTCCTGCCGCGAGTATGCATCGTCCCGTGAGGGACGTTTCAAGCTCCCAATAGGGGCGGACCTGGGTCGTGATACCCGGTCCGCCCCTATTGTTTTTTTCACGAGTGAGATCAACACAATTGACTGAGGAAGGATCCGGCAGTCATGTCCCGATTCATTGACCGCGTCGTGCTGCACGTCAGCGCCGGAAAAGGCGGCAATGGCTGCGCCTCCGTACACCGGGAGAAGTTCAAACCGCTCGGTGGCCCGGACGGCGGCAACGGCGGGCGTGGCGGTGACGTCGTGCTCGAGGTGGACGGCAACGTCCACACCCTCCTCGACTTCCATTTCCACCCCCACGCGAAGGCCACCAACGGCAAGCAGGGGATGGGTAGCAACCGTGACGGCGCCCAGGGCGACGACCTGATTCTGAGGGTCCCCGACGGCACCGTCGTCCTCGACGAGGACGGCCGGATTCTCGCCGACCTCATCGGTGTCGGCACCCGCTTCGAAGCCGCCCAGGGTGGCCGCGGCGGACTCGGCAACGCGGCCCTGTCCTCGAAGGCGCGCAAGGCGCCGGGTTTCGCGCTCCTCGGTGAGGACGGCGTCGAGCGGGAACTGGTCCTCGAACTGAAGTCCGTGGCCGATGTCGGGCTGGTCGGGTTCCCGTCGGCGGGCAAGTCCTCGCTCGTGTCGGTGCTGTCGGCGGCGAAGCCGAAGATCGCCGACTACCCGTTCACGACCCTCGTGCCGAACCTCGGTGTGGTGTCGAGCGGCGACACCACGTTCACGGTGGCCGACGTGCCCGGGTTGATCCCCGGCGCGAGCGACGGCCGCGGGCTCGGACTGGACTTCCTGCGCCACCTCGAGCGGTGCGCCGTGCTGGCGCACGTCGTCGACTGCGCGACGCTCGACCCGGGCCGCGACCCGATCTCCGACATCGACGCACTCGAGGCGGAACTCGCCGCGTACAAGGGCGCGCTGTCCGGCGACGCCGGGCTCGGTGACCTCGCGGACCGGCCGCGCATCGTGATTCTGAACAAGGCGGACGTGCCGGAGGCGGCCGAGCTGGCCGAGATGGTCACCCCCGACCTCGAGGCCCGCGGCTGGCCGGTCTTCACGATCTCGGCCGTCAGCCGAGAGGGGTTGCGCCCGTTGACGTTCGCGCTCGCGAAGCTGGTTGCGGACTACCGTGAGGCGCATCCGAAGGCCGAGCCGAAGCGTCAGGTGATCCGCCCGGTGATCTCGAACGAGAACAGCTTCAGCGTCGTCGCCGACCCCGAGATTCCCGGTGGGTTCATCGTCCGCGGCACACGGCCGGAGCGCTGGGTGCGGCAGACGCAGTTCGACAACGACGAGGCCGTGGGTTACCTCGCCGACCGCCTCGCGCGGCTCGGTGTGGAAACCGAGCTCGTCAAGCAGGGTGCGGAGCCGGGCGCGTCCGTCACGATCGGCAACGTGAGCTTCGACTGGGAGCCCCAGACACCGGCCGGCGTCGATCTCACCCGCACCGGTCGCGGCACCGACCCGCGTCTGGATCAGGTCGAGCGCATCGGCGCGACCGAACGCAAGCACGCATCCAGGGTCCGTCGCGGTCTCGAAGGCCTCGACCCCGAAGACCAGTGAGCGCCACCCGGCGCACGATCGCGTCGGCGGGCAGCATTGTCGTGAAGATCGGATCGTCCGCGCTGACCAGCCTGGTCGGCGGGCTCGACGTCGGTCGACTCGACGCGCTGGCCGATGCGATCGAGGAACGGATGCGTGCCGGTTCCGACGTGGTCGTCGTGTCGTCCGGGGCCGTGGGTGCGGGTCTGGCCCCGCTGGGGCTGACGAAGCGGCCACGGGACCTGGCGACGAAGCAGGCCGCCGCGAGCGTGGGGCCCC
>NZ_JBFUGT010000578.1:0-1920 GCF_056402775.1 Rhodococcus sp. P3_B8 | reverse complement strand
GCGGTCCCGCACCCGCCACCCGCACGCTCGCCGCGATCGTCACCGACGCCGCAGCCCTCGATCCGGACGCCGTCGCGCTCGAGGATTCCAGTCGCGCGGTGAGTTACCGCGACCTCGACGAGGCGTCGAACCGGCTCGCACGCCTGCTGATCACGCACGGCGCCGGCCCGGAACGCTACGTTGCCATGGCGATACCGCGGTCCCTCGAGTCAGTCCTCGCGGTCTGGGCGATCACCAAGACCGGGGCCGCTTTCGTCCCGATCGACCCGGGCTATCCCGCCGCACGCATCGCCGAGATGATCGCCGATTCGGGTGTCGCGCTCGGCGTCACACTGACACCGCAACGTGAGCGGCTCCCGGACACGGTGCCGTGGCTCGTCCTGGACGAACCCGGGACGATCACGACGGTCGAACAACAGTCGAGCGGCGCCCTCGGTGACGCCGATCGCCGCCGGCCATTGCGACCCGACCATCCCGCGTACCTGATCTACACGTCCGGATCGACCGGTGTCCCGAAAGGCGTGGTGGTTCCGCACCGCGGGCTGGCCACGCTGGCCGCGGCGCAGGCGGCCGGCCTCGGTCCGGGGCGGCACTCGCGCGTGCTCCACTTCTCGTCACCCTCGTTCGACGGATCGGTGTTCGACTATCTACTGGCGTTCGGCTGTKGCGCGACTCTGGTGATCAGCCCGCCGACCATCGTCGGCGGCACGGAACTGTCCCGCTTCGTCGCCGCCGAACGGGTGACGCATGCCTTCGTCCCGACTGCCGCGCTAGCCTCGGCCGATCCCGACGACCTCGACGGATACGACGGGTTCGGCGAAATTCTCGTGGCCGGAGAAGCGTGTCCGCCCGGTCTGGTGACCCGGTGGTCCCGTGGCCGTGCTCTGCGGAACGGCTACGGCCCCACCGAAACCACCGTGATGTCCAACATCAGCGCGCCGCTCGCACCCGGGTCCGACGTGACGATCGGCGGCCCGATCGCCGGTGCGGAGGAAGTGGTGCTGGATGCGCGGATGCAGCCGGTCCCGGACGGTGTTCCGGGTGAGTTGTACATCGCCGGGCCGGGTCTGGCCCGCGGATACCACCGGAGGCCGGGGCTGACCGCCGGACGCTTCGTCGCCGCTCCATACGGGCCGGCGGGCGAGCGGATGTACCGGACCGGCGACATCGTCCGCTGGATCGCCGACGAGTCCGACGGTCGGGTGGTCGAGTACCTCGGCCGGGCCGACTTCCAGGTGAAGGTGCGCGGGTTCCGCATCGAACCCGGCGAGATCGACGCCGTCCTCGGCGCCCACCCGGACGTGGAATACGCCGCGACACTCACCCGCACCGGGCCCGCCGGGGACCCGATCCTCGTCTCCTATGTCGTCGGTTCCGCGGAGCTCGACCCGGCACGCCTCTCTGCCTATCTCACCGAACGACTTCCGGCGCACATGGTGCCCGGCGCGATCGTGCCGATCGACCGGATCCCGCTGACYCCGGTCGGCAAACTCGATCGCGCCGCGCTGCCCGATCCCCGGTTCGACTCCCCGGCCGATTCCGCGCACCGACCGACGTCGCCCGTCGAGGAGACCGTCGCGAACGCATTCGCGGCCGTTCTGGGGCTCGAGCACATCGGTGTCGACGACAACTTCTTCGAGGCGGGCGGGAACTCGCTGACGGCGACCCGGGTGGTGGCGCGGGTCAATTCGACGCTGCATACCCACATCGACGTCCGGACCTTGTTCGAGGACCGGACACCGCGAGTCCTGTCCACCCACCTCGACCACGACTCGAACGACGCCCCGCTGCCGGTGCCCACTCCGGGGCCCCAACCGGAGTTCGTGCCGTTATCGCCAGCCCAGCAACGCATCTGGTTCCTCAACCAATACGACACCACCACCCCCACCTACAACATCCCCCTCACCCTCCACCTCACCG
>NZ_JBFUGT010000577.1:0-1955 GCF_056402775.1 Rhodococcus sp. P3_B8 | reverse complement strand
TCCTCGGCCGCCGACACAAGAACACCACCGCGACCCTCTACTGGCAGGGCGATCGTGTCGTCGTGATGATCGACGACACGACCGTCCGCACTCTTACACTCGACAGGACCACGCGTTACCAGAAACTGTCCTCAAAGTCCTGAGACATATCTGTCCTCCAAGTCCTGAGACATGACATCCCGAATGCCCTGGAGCCGCTGCTCACGCACGTACTCGGCCGGGGTGGTGTCCAGGTATTTCCGGAACGACCCGGACAGGGTCCGGACGCTGACCCCCACCGCGTCGGCGATGTCGGAGGCGGTCGGCAGTTCGCGGGCGTACTCCCGGATGTACTGGACGGCGTGCCGCACATAGCCGGGCGCCGCCGGGCCGGTGGACCTGTCCGGGTCCACTCCGGTGCGGGCCGCCCATTCGGTGAGCAGGTGACCGACGAGCAACTCCTGCAGGTTGAGCCCGATGCGCCCCTCGGTGGCGTGTCCGGGTAGCTCTCCCGTCGTCCGCATGGCGTACCCGAGCAGCGCCTGCCAGCCGGATCCACCGCCCCCGATGACGCATTTGCGTTGCCAGAGAAGATCTCCGGGGTCGAATCCCCACCACCGCACAGCCGTGTCAGCGAGCAGGGTGTGGGGAACGGTGAGATTGAGCTGGACGTGGTCAGGCGAGAACTCGACGAGGTAGTCGACGCGACTGCAGTCGGCGACGAACGTGTCACCAACCGGTGTGTCCGCGGTGGCGTCGTGGTCGAGGTGGTGCCGGGCGTTGCCCCGGATGGTCGTGAGAACGAGCGCGTTTCCGGCGTCGGACGAGAAGTCGCCGACCGAGACGGGAATTCCGTAGGAGAACCGGGTGACGGTGATGTCGCCGATCTTCGTGGAGTACATGCTCGACCGGGGTGACAGCCCGGCACCGAGCGGACGCACGACATAGGGCATGTACACGCGGTCGGACCAGAGTTGGATCTCGCTCCAGTCCTCCGACGCTCTGCGCTCGGCGGCCGTCGGCCGTCCCACCGCAAACGGATCCAGCACGACCATGCGTCGAGTATTCCAGGGCCTTCGGCCCCCGTGCGCCTTTCTGGTTGCCGGAACAACCGGAAAGGCGCACGAGGCCGAAGGCCCATTGCTTATATCGTGAGTGTGTGCTCATAATATGGGTGTACCTGTGACACCAGTCACTACCCGCCTCCTCGATAAGGACGCGCACATGTCAGACGTAGCAATCCTGATCAACACCACGGTCGCCGTAGCGGCGGTCGTTCTGATGATCGTGCGTTTCAAGTTCAACCCAGTGGTGTCACTGGTCGTCGGATCCGCCTACCTCGGACTCACGACGGGACTCGGCACGGCCGAAACGGTGGAAGTCATCAGCACCGGTTTCGGCGACATCATGGCCGAAGTGGGACTTCTGATCGCCTTCGGCGTCCTGATGGGCGCCATGCTGAAAGAAATGGGCGCGATCCAGCGCCTGGTCGGGACACTTCTACGCGTGTTCGGGCCGAAACGAATGCCCTATGCGCTATCGCTGACAATCGCGACGTTGCTGCAGTCCATCTTCCTCGACGTCCTGCTCGTCATCTCCGCCCCGCTCGCCCGCAACCTCGCACCGAAGGTCGGCCGGGTCGGGACCGCACGCATGGCCACCGCCCTCGCCATCGGCCTCGAGTGCGGCATCGTGCTCATGGTTCCCGGTGTCGGCGCCCTCGCCCTCGCCGGACTACTCGGTGTGCCGCTCGGCAAGATGCTGATCTTCGGACTCATCCTGGTGATCCCGACCGTGGCGATCTCGGTCGCGATCATGTCCTTCCTGTTCACCCGCGGTTGGTGGAACCCGGAGAAGGACGAAGAGCACTTCCATCAGACGGTCGTCGACGACGAAGAAGACCAGTGGACCGACGGCGGCAGCGGCGGGACCACCCCGCGGCCCGATGCCGGCGGCGGCGTCGCCCAGGCGCAGCG
>NZ_JBFUGT010000576.1:0-1983 GCF_056402775.1 Rhodococcus sp. P3_B8 | reverse complement strand
CGGTTACCCCGAACGAGGGCGGCAGGTGCCGCCACGCACATCCGCTGGTGAGCACGTACACGATCGCGGTGAACACCGCCCGGTCATCGGCCGGCGCACTGCCACCTCCCTGCGGCCGGGCGACAAAAGGAGGAATCAACGGTTCGACTATCTCCCACAACGCATCCGGAACCAACCTCAGTGACAACTCATCTACCACGCGTCACATTATGTCCCACAGGTCACTTCATCCACATGAGACACGCTCTTAGTAGCTGTCCCACCGAATGAGCCATCATCGGTGACTCGGCGCCATGTTGCTCGCCCTCGGCCTGATCGGGCTTACCCGCGACATCGTTGGGGATGCATGATTGAGGGGTGAAAGAAGCCCGTGCCTTTGCAACGTATTGTGTCGGATGAATCGATGTAGCCGATGACCGGTGTTGATCCATTCGCGACGCAACGCGACGTGTCCGGTTCGGTCACGGCGGAGTTGGCGGCGGCCGGATTCGAGGATGCCCAGGAGATCGGCCGCGGCGGTTTCGGGGTCGTGTACCGGTGCACGCAGGCTGCGCTCGACCGCACCGTGGCGGTSAAGGTCCTCACCGCAGACCTCGACGAGGAGAACCGGGCACGGTTCCTGCGTGAGCARCGTGCGGCCGGCCGGCTGACCGGTCACCCCAATATCGTCACTGTTCTCCACGCCGRTGTCACCGGCAACGGCCGGCCCTTCATCGTGATGCCGTACCACGCYGRGGGGTCGCTCGACGAGCGGATCCGGCGYCACGGACCGCTCCCRCTSGACGAAGCGTTGCGACTCGGGGTGAAGATGGCCGGCGCGCTGGCGGCCGCGCACCGCCTCGGGATCCTGCACCGCGACGTCAAGCCCGGGAACATCCTGATCACCGACTACGGCGAGCCTGCGCTGACGGATTTCGGCATCGCYCACATCGCCGGCGGGTTCGAAACCACGGCCGGCGTCGTGACGGGTTCGCCGGCGTTCACCGCCCCCGAGGTGGTCGCCGGTGAGTCCCCGAGTCCGGCCGCCGATGTGTACGGCCTCGGCGCCACCCTGTTCGCTGCTTTCACSGGTCATGCGGCGTTCGAACGGCGAAGCGGTGAGCAATTGGTGGCACAGTTCCTGAGGATCACGTCCGAGCCGGTTCCSAACCCRCGCGAACACGGCATTTCCGAGGGGGTCAGCGCTGTCATCGAACGTGCCATGTCCKCCGAGGCCGGCGCTCGCCCCTCCGCTGTGGAACTGGGTCGGCAMCTSCGCGAGTCCCAACTGCAWCACGGCTTCCCGGTCGACGAGATGGCAATGCACACCGAACCGGCCGCGGTGCAGGGCGGAGCGTCAGTCCGGCCGTCGTGGTCACCGKCGGATTCGGGCCGAACGGGTGGACTTCCGCTGGAGCTGACCAGTTTCGTCGACCGCCGCACGGARCTGGCCGAGGCGACGAACTTGTTGTCGACGTCGCGGCTGGTGACGTTGACCGGAATCGGCGGGGTRGGAAAGACMCGGCTTGCTCTACGCGCAGCCGCCAAGGCACAACGAAACTTCTCCGACGGTGTGACGCTGGTGGAACTGGGTGAGCTGCGCGATGATTCGCTGTTGTCGGGGGTCGTGGCGGCCGCACTGGGGTTGCGTCACCAGTCTGCCCGACCCTCGCACGAGGTGCTCGTCGAGTTCCTTACCCCGCGTGAAGTGTTGCTCGTGCTGGACAACTGCGAGCAGGTGGTGGCCGCGGCCGCGAAGCTCGCCGAGATCCTGCTTCGCGCGTGCCCTGGGTTGCGTATTCTCGCGACGAGTCGCGAACCGCTCGGAATCGGCGGGGAAACAGCGGTTCTGATTCCCCCGCTGCCCGTCCCGGATCCGGATCACCTGCCGAAAGGACTGCCCCGCAACGATGCGGTCACTCTCTTCGCGGAACGCGGCGCCGCTGTAGTCCCGGGATTCGAGCTGACCGAGGAGAACAAGGTCACCATCGCCCGAATCTGTCC
>NZ_JBFUGT010000575.1:0-1998 GCF_056402775.1 Rhodococcus sp. P3_B8 | reverse complement strand
GTGCGAAGCGTGTCGTCGAGGTCGAGTCCTGACGTGACCGCAAGCATCGCCTCGAGCAGCCCGTCGACGTGATCTCGGGCATCGACGATCTGCGCGATGCGTTCCTGCACCTCGGTCAAGAGCTCACGGAGCCGCAGCTCGGACAGGCTACCGAGTAGCGGACCCCGGTCGCGCTCATCCGGTTGACGGGTCACGAGACGCATTCTCCCACGTAGTGGCGTGCCGCATGACGGAACCGCTACTGGACTCAGGGCTTCGCCCGTCAGGTGTCGGACGGTCTCGACGGCATCTTCGTGGCAAGTACCGCTGCCTGAGTCCTGCGCTCCACCCCCAGCTTGGTCAGCAGCCTGGACACGTAATTCTTGACGGTTTTCTCGGCAAGGAACATCCGCGCAGCAATCTGACGGTTCGTCAGCCCCTCACCGAGCAGGGCGAGGAGTGTCCGTTCCTGATTGGTCAGATGCCCAAAGATTCCTTCCTTCTCACTGGCGTTCGCGCGGACCTTCACCATCAGAGCAGCGGCGGCGCGACTGTCGAGGAGCGACTTGCCGGCCCCGACGTCGTGGACCGCCTGGGTCAGTTCCATACCCCGGATGTCCTTCACGACGTATCCACTGGCCCCGGCGAGAATCGCGTCGAGCATCGCCTGGTCGTCCGTGAACGAAGTGAGGATGAGGCAATGCAATTCCGGCATCAGTGAGTGCAGTTCGCGGCACAGTTCGATTCCATTGCCGTCGGGGAGTCTTACGTCGAGGACTGCAACGTCCGGTTTCAGTGCGGGCACTCGTGCCATCGCCTGAGAGTAGGAGGCGGCTTCACCGACGACGGTCAGGTCGGGGTCGGCGGTGAGGAGGTCCGCGATTCCGCGCCGGACGACCTCGTGATCGTCCACGAGAAAGACGTTGATCATGCGGCAACCTCCAGTCTTGCTGTGTGATCGCTCCGGAAAATCAGACTACGCCGAGATCAGCAGGCATCCGAAGCGTCCCACTCGAGGGCCTCCGGCGGTTATCGAGCAGCTGGACGAACCTGGCTCGCCCCATGCCGGCGTGGCCGGTGGGGCATCAACATCGCCGCCGCCAGACCGACGGTGGCGATGAGTGTCGCGGCAGCGCCGACTCCGACGAGGGGGGTTGCGAGCCAGGCGCCGAGCAGGACGACCAGGCCTGCGGCCGCTGCCCCTGACACCACTGAGAGCGCGAAGCCGGCGGGATGCACGTACAGAAACTCCTCAGGTTCGTCGTCTCGGCGGTGACGATCGTCGCGCGGCGATGCGGTGGCGTGGCCTTCGAACATGATGTTCCTCGTTCCCTCGCCGACGGGTGGTTCCGATGTCGTGCGCCGGCTCTTCTGCAACGGTGCGATAACGGCGCGCTCGATTCCAGGGCCGAAAGTCACTCTTCTCGGGTTTTCGCGGGAGAACTGCGCGGCAATTGTGGCTCTCGGCCACTCTTCCGAGGCCGGTCCGGCCCCTGTCATCCCTGCAAATGACCTTGGGCCCTAGCCGCTCACCTCGTGCGCGCAAGGCTCGAAAACAGGAGGACGGTCCGAGGAGGCTGTGATGATCCTGATCAGGCACTGCCCTGGTGGCGCCTGGCGCCCTGGAGCCGAAATCCCCTCATGCGTGCCACGGACCGATGCGACTCCGTCGTCGCGGCCGTCCTGATCACATTCATCCTGATCGTGGTTCCGTTCGGTGGACGGCACCGGACGGCACCCTGCGCTCGACCGCCGTGGAAACCAGACCCGGCACGCACAGCGGCGACACGGTCACCGTAGGGGTGGACACAAACGGCAACGTCGTCGCCGAGCCCCGTTCTCGAGTGCAGAACGCGGCGATCGCCGTGAGCGCGGCACTGTCGGTCTGGGCGGCCGCGGCAGTCGGCTCCCTCCTGCTGTACTCGGGGGTGCGCTGGACGAACGGCCGACGCCGGATGCGCCAGTGGGATCGAGAGTGGAACGATCGCGGCCGCACACCCGGATGGCCGGTCAGCTGAC
>NZ_JBFUGT010000574.1:0-2002 GCF_056402775.1 Rhodococcus sp. P3_B8 | reverse complement strand
GCAGTGGGCAGGATCACACCCGGATCACGTCGCCGGCATCCTCGCGGCGCTGCCCGCGTGGACCGGGACCGCCGCGGACGCTCCCGCCGCCGCCAGCGCCCGGTACACCGCGGCCCGGCTGCGGGCCGACGGCCTCGAACAGGTCACCGCCGAGATGATCGCGTCCAGCCCGCCGTGGCTGGGCCGGGAACTGGCGAAATCGTGGCGATTGCAGTGGCCGCACCTTCCCGCCGCACTGGACGAGGCGTCCGAGTACCACGCCCCCGGCGCGGGCGACCTCGAGCGCATCACGGTGCCGGTGGGGATCGCCGCCGCCACCGACGACGCCGTGCATCCCCTCGAGGTCGCCCGGGAGTGGTCCGAACGACTACCGCACGCGGGCCTCGTCACGGTGACGCTGGACGAGATCGGCGCCGACCCGGCGATTCTCGGCTACGCCAGCCTCGATGCGCTCGATTCGGTCCTGCACACGACCTGAGCGCCACATCTCCGGGACCAGGATTCAGCGACCGAGTTGCTGCATCGCCGAACCCGATTCGCCGCGACGCTGCTGCGGCTGCGCCGGGGCCTCCGCGGGGGGCGCCTGCGGCTCGCCCTGCGGACCCGCCGGAGCCGGCTGCTGCGGCGCGGGCTGCTGCGGAGCAGCACCCTGCTGCTGCGCCAGCTGCTGCTGGTGAGCGGCAGCCAGCTGCTGCGCGAGGGCCTCGGGCAGGACCACCGGCAGCGGTGTCCGCACCGGGTTCGGTTCGTTGCCCCGCTTCACGACCGTGTCGCGCAGGATCGCCCTGGCGGTCGCGACGAGCTCCGAGTCGGCCGTGTTGCCACCGCTCGGTCCCGCGACCACGCAGCGCACCATCCACCGGTAGCCGTCGACGCCGATGAAGCGCAGGTCGGCGTTCGGGGTGACGGCGAAGACCTCGCGTCCCCACGGTCCGCTCTCGACGCTCACCGTCGCGTTGTCGTTGCGCAGCGATTCGGCGAGGTCGCCCGCGACTTCCCGCCACTGGCCCGGCGACTTCGGGGCGGCATACGCCGCCACGGTGATGCGCCCCTGCTGGGTGACGAGATGCACGGCCTGCGGCGAACCGTCGGGCGCCATCTCGACCTGCAACTGGGCGCCCTGCGGCATCGGGACGAGGACCGAACCGAGGTCGAGGCGGGTTCCCACCTCACCGACGGTGAGGTCGGCGCCCGACTCGAGGTCGTCGGCGTCGTACGGACCGCCGTCCACCTCGGTCACGGCGTCGTAGTCGTCCTCGTAGTCCGCCTCCTCGTAATCCGCGTCGGCGTCGCCGGCCTCGGCGTCCTCGAAGAAACCGGGCCGGTCGTCCTCGGCTTCCTTCTTCTTACGACGTCCGAACATGATCAGGCTCCTTCACTGGCATTGCCGACGAGGCTCGCGTGGCCTCCGCTCGACCCATGTCCGTCACTGCCGCGGGTGGTGCCGTCGAGCGACGGGACCTCGACGAACGACACCAGTTCGACCCGCTGGACGAGCAGTTGGGCGATCCGGTCGCCCCGGCGGATCTCGATCGGGGTCTCGAGGTCGTGATTGATCAGGCACACCTTGATCTCGCCGCGGTACCCGGCATCGATGGTGCCGGGGGTGTTGACCACCGACAGACCCGACTTCGCGGCCAGCCCGGATCGGGGGTGGATCAGCCCGACCGTGCCCAGGGGCAGCGCGATCGCGATGCCGGTTCCGACGAGGACACGGCGCCCCGGCTCGATGGTCACGTCGACGGTGCTGCACAGGTCGACACCGGCGTCGCCGTCGTGCGCACGCTGCGGTACCGGAATGTCGGGGTCCAGCCGCTGAAGGGCGACGGGCGGAAGGGCGGGGGTCGCGGCGGGAGAAAGGCCGGGAGATAGGTCGCTCACGTGCACCGAGCCTACTCTCAGACACCGACTATCCTGGTCGGGTGTCACAAACGTCCCGGCCCGAAGTCGCGCCCACCGATAACACCTCGCCCGTGCTGTACTCCGAGCGCCTGTGGGTACC
>NZ_JBFUGT010000573.1:0-2013 GCF_056402775.1 Rhodococcus sp. P3_B8 | reverse complement strand
ACCGAGAGCTGTCCGGCGCGGGTCGGGTGCGTCCACACCGGCTGCGACACACCTACGGCACCGAACTCGCCTCCGCGGGAATCGATCTGATGGTACTGCGGGAGTTGATGGGGCACGCGTCCCCGGAGACCACCGCCGAGTACGTGCACCTGTCGATCGAGCAGCTCGCCGCCGAATACGGCGCCGCCCGGGCCAGTCTCGCCGGGGAACGGCGATGACCACCGCATCGACGACCATGGTGGCCCCGGACACGGTGCTGGCCGGCTATCTCGACCACGTCGCCACCCTCGGGCTGGGCGGAAGGGCCGTCCGCGGCCGCACCCGCATCGCGAGCACGTTTCTGGCCGCGCACCCGGATCTGCAGGAATGGATGGCCCGGCCTGCATCGGACCGGCTCACCGAACTCCGCAGTGCCGGGGCTTGGCCGCTGCTGTGTCACGTCATCGGGCGAGACGAGCTGCGACTGGACCTCGAGTTCGCCGCCGTCAAGAACCTCACCGGACTCGGCAGTGCGATCGAGGCGCGCGACCCGGACGGGTTCGCCGCGGCCCGGACCGCCGGACTGGCCTTGGGCTGGACACCGTCATGGGTGGAGACCGTCCTCGGCGAGTGCCTGGCGGTGCTGCTCGCCTGGCACGGCGGATCCGTCAGCGGCATCACCAACGACACCGTCGACGATTTCGATGCCGCATTGGCTGCCACACAAGCTATTCCACCGTCGTCGCGCCGGGCCTACCGCAATCGGATCGCGGGTCTGCGGCAGGTGCTGTTCGAGGCCCGCATCGTCGACACACCACCACGGCGCCGCGTCTGGGCCCGCAGCTATGGCCAACGGTTCGCCGACGTTCCGATGGCCGACGCGATCCGCGAGACGCTATTGCGCTATGTCACCGTCCGGGCCGCGGTGCTTCGCCCGAAGTCCGTCGAATCACTGATCAACGACCTGCTGCCATTCGCAGACTATCTCACCACACACCACCCCGAGGTCACCTCCCTCGACGGTCTCGACCGCAGTCACATCGAGGGCTTCCTCGTCTGGAACCGCACCCGCACCTGGCGCGGGCAACGCGCCGCCGCCGGCGCCGGACGCACCATCTCGATGGCGGTGATCCAATCGACGGTGCTGAGCCTGCGCAACCTGCTCGACGACATCACCGCATGGGGCTGGGAGCAGGCACCGCCGCGCCGGCTGGTCTTCGCCGCCGACGTCCCCAAACTCGACCAACCCTTGCCCCGCGCACTGGCACCCGACGTCGACGGCGTGGTGATGAACGCTGTTGCCGGGTTGGAGGATCCGTTCGCTCGCATCGGGTTGACGGTGCTCCGCGGTGCGGGGTTGCGGGTCGGGGAACTGCTCGACCTCGAGCTCGGCAGCGTCGTCGACTACGGCCCGGCCGGGACCTGGCTGAAGGTGCCGCTGGGCAAACTCGCGACCGAGCGCATGGTGCCGCTGTCGGCGGCCACGGTCGCGGCGTTGGACGAGTGGACCGGCGGGCGCGGCGTCTGCCGGCCGCTGCCGCATCCGCGGACCGGAGCTTTGACCGATTTCCTGTTCGTCGCGCACGGCCGMCGCCTCGGCCAGACCCGGCTGCGCAATGGGCTGCTCGCCGCCGTCGAGCAGTCCGGGCTGCGCGGCGCCGGCGGCGCACCGTTGGTGGTGACACCGCATCAGCTGCGGCATACCTGGGCGACCGAACTCGCCAATGCCGGAATGAGCCTGCAGGCGTTGATGGCGCTGCTCGGGCACGTCACTCCTCAGATGACTCTCCGCTACGCCACCCTCGCATCGCCGACGCTGCGCGACGCCTACGACCAGGCCATGGGCAAGATGCGGCGGCGGTTCACCCTCACCCCGGTCGGCAAACCGATCGTTCCCGACACCGTCAGCTGGCTCGGCAGCGAGATGCTCAAAACCCGCCTCGCCCATGGCTACTGTTCTCGGCACGAGGCGGCCGGAGCCTGTCCCTATGCCAACATCTGCGAGACCTGCGACAACTTCGTCACCGGACCCGA
>NZ_JBFUGT010000572.1:0-2080 GCF_056402775.1 Rhodococcus sp. P3_B8 | reverse complement strand
CACGCACGGCGAGTGACGACACCGACCGCCATCGCGACATCTGGGGTGGGCATGAACTCACCGGACCCGACGTGCATGTTCCGGTCGGCGTAAAGACCCTCGGTGTTCTCGCGCACCACGACCAGGTCCATCGTCGGTGACACCGCGGTGGTTCCGGTCAGGGCCCGAGCCGGGCGGATGTTGGCGAACATGTCGAACCGTTTGCGGATGGTGCCACCGGGGGTGAGCTGGCTGCGCCACGGCTGCGGGTAGGAGGCGCTGTCGTGTGGACCGAGGATCCATGCATCGAGGTCGTCGAGGGCGGCCAGTGTCGTCGGGGGTATCGGTTCCCCATATGTGGCGATGGCCTCGTGGCCGATCGGCAACCGCTGCCAGGTAATCGCCACCTCGGGGTGCACCGCCACCGCCGCATCGATGACGCTCGCAGCCGCGGGCACGACCTCGGGCCCGATCCCATCGCCGAGCAGAACACCGATGCTCAGCAAAACGGGCTCGCTCATGCAGCGGTGTCCTCGGCCCCGCCGACACCGGTGCTCCGGACCAGCAGCTTCAGCTCGGCGCTGGCGGTGCAGGCGCGGGAGACGTCCACCACGCCGTCGCGTCGGAGTTCGGCGGTCATTCGGGAGAAGCGGCTGATGGCGTCGGCCGCCCGGGCCTGCCACACGCGGATCTGGTCCTCGCCGCCCGTGTCGAGGTCGAGGATTGCCCCGACCAGCTCGTGGTGCCGCTCGGCCAGGTCGTCGCGCACGGTGGCGGCGGCCATCGCATCCCACCAGTTTGTGGTGACGTGATCGTCGAGCCGGCCGGTCAACCAGGTCAGTCCGAGTTCGGAATCCGACCGGGTGTGAATGGCCGCAGCCGTCTCGACGGGGCAGCCGCGATGCTGGGCAGTCTCGATCAGGTCGAAGACCTCGCCGAGGAACCGCAGCCGCTCGGTGGTCTCGGCGATCGTGGTCGGGCGGGGACGACTGGCTAACAACTCGCGAACGCTGGGACGGTACCGGGCGATCTCCGACTCGACATCCAACGGTGCGGGCCGGCGGCGCAGAATCCACGAGGCGGTGTGCTCGATGAAGTGCTGCAGGGTGTGCAGAAGATTCCAACGCTCGACGGCGGTGACGTCGGTGCGCTGTTCGGCATCCGTCCACAGCTCGTCGACGTCGAACACGGCCCGGACCACAGCGTAGGCCCGTGCGACGGCCGGGGTTTTGACGCCCAGGCGTTCGTCGAGCTGGTAGATCAGGCCGGGGCCGACGTGGTTGATCAGGTCGTCGGCAATCTTCGTCGCCACGACCTCCCGGGCCAACCGATGGTCACGGATTTCCTGGGAGAGCTGCTCCCGGATCTGGGGTGGGAAATACGCCGACAAGGCGGATGCGAAGACCGGTTCGTCGGGAACCGAGGAATTGAGCAGGTCCTGTTGCACGACGTTCTTCGACTGGGCGAGCAGGACCGCGATCTCGGGGCGGGTGAGCCCGAGCCCGGCCTGCGTCCGCGATACCAACTCTTTCTTCGTCGGTAGTACCTCGGTGGCACGGTTGATGCCGTTGTTGTGTTCGAGATTGTCGATGAGCCGCTCGTGACGGTTCAACAGTTGCGGTGCCTGCGAGGCGGCGAGACTGATGGCCAACGTCTGGCTTTCGCTGTTGCAGAGCACCGCATCGGCGACATCCGGGCGGGAGGCGGACAGGAGGGCGTTGCGTTCGGAGTGGTTGATTCGCCCGCTGTGTACGGCGACATCGAGTGCGATCTTGAGGTTGACCTCGAGGTCTGAAGTGGCGACACCGGCAGCGTTATCGATGAAGTCGGCATTGATGCGGCCGCCTCCGAGCGCGTACTCGATGCGTGCCCGCTGGGTGAGACCGAGGTTGCCGCCCTCCCCGATTACCGAGGCGTGCAGCTGCGCGGCATCCACTCGCACCGAGTCGTTGACCGGATCGGCGGCGTCGGAGTGGGTTTCGGTGGACCCTTTGACGTATGTGCCGATTCCGCCGTTCCACAACAGGTCGACACGGACGGTCAGGATTGCCTTGATCAGGTCGTTCGGTGAGATCATATTCTGCTGCACACCGAGTAATTC
>NZ_JBFUGT010000571.1:0-2098 GCF_056402775.1 Rhodococcus sp. P3_B8 | reverse complement strand
GACTTCCCCTCCTTCACCCTGCAGGACGGCCCCGGCGTCAACCCCGCCAGTGTCGGACGTGAATGCCCACACGGAGTCATCCTCAAGGTCGTCTCCACCAACATCTGCGGCAGCGACCAGCACATGGTCCGCGGCCGCACCACCGCACCCGAAGGCCTCGTCCTCGGCCACGAAATCACCGGCGAGGTGATCGAGGTCGGTCGCGACGTCGAATTCATCAAGGTCGGCGACCTGTGCTCGGTTCCGTTCAACATCGCCTGCGGCCGCTGCCGCAACTGCAAGGAAGGCAAGACCGGGATCTGCCTGAACGTCAACCCCGACCGACCCGGCGCCGCCTACGGCTACGTCGACATGGGTGGCTGGGTCGGCGGACAAGCCCAGTACGTCATGGTCCCCTACGCCGACTGGAACCTGCTGAAGTTCCCCGACCGCGACCAGGCGATGGAGAAGATCCTCGACCTGACCATGCTCTCGGACATCTTCCCCACCGGCTTCCACGGCTGCGTCACCGCCGGAGTCGGCGTCGGGTCCACCGTCTACATCGCCGGCGCCGGCCCCGTCGGTCTCGCCGCTGCGGCCAGCGCCCAACTCCTCGGAGCCGCCGTGGTGATCGTCGGCGACCTGAACTTGGACCGGCTCACGCAGGCCCGCAGCTTCGGGTGCGAGACCGTCGACGTCAGCCAGGGCGACCCGAAAGACCAGATCGAACAGCTCCTCGGGGTGCCCGAGGTGGACTGCGGGGTCGACGCCGTCGGGTTCGAGGCCCGCGGCCACGGCCACGGCTCAGCGACCGAGGCACCGGCCACCGTCCTGAACTCCCTGATGGACATCACCACCGCCGGCGGCGCGATCGGCATCCCCGGTCTCTACGTCACCGGCGACCCCGGGGCCGCCGACGAGGCCGCCAAGGTCGGTGCCCTCTCGCTCAGCCTGGGCACCGGATGGGCCAAGTCCTTATCCTTGGCCACCGGACAGTGCCCGGTCATGAGCTACCACCGCAGTTTGATGATGGCGATCCTCCATGACAAGGTCCAGATCGCCAAGGCCGTCAACGCGAGGCCGATCAGCCTCGAGCAGGCACCCCAGGGGTACGCCGAATTCGACTCCGGTGAAGCCACCAAGTTTGTCCTCGATCCGCACAACGTGATCAGCGCGGCCTGAGATCACGCAGGGTGGGAGAGGCATTCTCCCGGTGAATGCTCGTTCCTCTCCCACCCGTCTCAGCCAGCACCGAACGCGTGGCCTAAACCAACGACGCGGGAATCACTGACTCACCCCGTATCCGGGCTGACCAGACGAGATTTCACACTGACGGCAGCAGATCCGACGTTGGCGCCCGATCCCCTCACTGACCAGCTGCGGCGCCGAATCTTCTGTCTCATGAGACATATGGGATTCTGGAAAACACGTGAGTGTGGAACCTACACCACCACGTCGAAAACGGCGGTGCTTACTCCGTGCACTTCCGGTTTGTGCGCACTAAGCCGCGATAACTTCAGTTTGCCCACCGTCTTTACCCATCCCAGGTTCGCACAGCGTCGGCAACCGGACTTGGTGACGCGCTCCCCAGCGTCGCGGAGCGTTGTCGCATCCAGGTCACTACCAGTTGGATTGAGAACCCCGCATGAATACGTGACTCGTGACGCGCTGCGCGCCCACCAGAATGATCTGCAGCGATCGCACCTTCGTCGATAGCACGAACGTGCCCTCAGCAAGCGGAATCAGGTGTGCCAAGGGCTCTTACGCATGCTTACCCGACCGTCAGTTCGTGGAAGCACGGAGGCCCACATCAATGCGCGCAATAGGTGAACACCCCGGAAGCATCCAACACTTGGCACCGGCATCAACCGGGCGCGTACAGCGACCGAGGGCCGTGGGGGACGACAATGTCCCGCACCGGCATCGATGCGGGGCACTCGCCTCAGAAGGGACAGCAGAGGCTGCTGTCGGTTACCCGCGGGAGAGTCCGGGCTGGATCTGGATCTGCCCGGGGTTGGCCTTGGTCTTGCCGACCGTCCATTCGCCGTCCGCACCGCACACCAGGGCGCCATTGCGGTCGCCGGGCTTGCCGTACGTCACCGTCTCGTTGCCTTGGGAG
>NZ_JBFUGT010000570.1:0-2099 GCF_056402775.1 Rhodococcus sp. P3_B8 | reverse complement strand
TCGGACATCTCCCAGAGTACTGACCGAAATCGTGCTTACGCGCTCGGCGAACGGGGGAGCGGTCCGCAGAAGAGAGGCGCGGGCGCGTCTCGTGCGCCTGTGACGCATGTCATAGCAGCCGAGGCGTCCGCGACCGCCCGTGCGCGACAAAAAAGGAGCGTTCCCTGGGGTGGGAACGCTCCTGTGTGGAGGGGATGACGGGAATCGAACCCGCGTAATCAGTTTGGAAGACTGAGGCTCTACCATTGAGCTACATCCCCGTGCATTCGACAACCTGGGATCGCCATGCATGTCGTCTGCGATGAGTGACTGTACCCAACCTCGCTTTGGATTTCATAATCGGGGGGCCGTAGGATTCTTCCTCGGGTCCTCGCGAGGTTGGCGAGAGCCGGCTTCGACCGGGGTGTAGCGCAGCTTGGTAGCGCATCCGCTTTGGGAGCGGAGGGTCGCAGGTTCAAATCCTGTCACCCCGACCAGAACCACAGGGCAGGCAACTGCCGCACCGAAAAAGCACGACCACACGAAGGAGCCAGTCCGTGAAGAGCACCGTCGAGCAGCTCAGCCCGACGCGAGTCCGTATCAACGTTGAGGTGCCCTTCGAGGAGCTCAAGCCTGATTTCGACAAGGCCTACAAGGCCCTCGCGCAACAGATCCGTCTCCCCGGCTTCCGTCCGGGCAAGGCACCGGCCAAGTTGCTCGAAGCCCGTGTCGGTCGTGGCGCAGTCCTGGAGCAGGTCGTCAACGACGCACTCCCGTCCCGCTACTCCGAGGCCGTCACCAGCGCCTCGGTGAAGGCGATCGGTCAGCCCGAGATCGAGATCACGAAGATCGAGGACGGCGAGCTCCTCGAGTTCACCGCCGAGGTCGACGTCCGTCCCGAGATCACGCTGCCCGACTACAGCGAGCTGAGCGTCACCGTCGATCCGATCGAGATCACCGACGAGGCCGTCGAGGAGCAGCTGCTGTCGCTGCGTCAGCGCTTCGGCACCCTCACCGGTGTCGAGCGTGCGGTCGAGGACGGAGACTTCATCTCCATCGACCTGTCGGCCACCGTCGACGGTGAGGCCGTTCCCGAGGCCACCGCGAGCGGTCTGTCGCACGAGGTCGGTTCGGGTCAGCTCATCGAGGGCCTCGACGAGGCCGTCGTCGGCGTCAAGGCCGGCGAGTCGAAGGAGTTCACCTCGACGCTCGTCGCCGGTGACCACGCGGGCAAGGAAGCTGTCGTCACCGTCACCGTCGGCACCGTCAAGGAGCGCGAGCTGCCCGCCGAGGACGACGAGTTCGCTCAGCTGGCAAGCGAGTTCGACACCCTCGACGAGCTGAAGGCCGACCTGCGTGAGCGCGTCGGACGCGTTCGCAAGGTCGAGCAGGCCGGTCAGATCCGCGACAAGGTCCTCGAGACCCTCCTGGAGACCGTCGAGGTCCCGCTGCCCGAGGCTGTCGTCAAGGCCGAGGTCGACGCTGCACTCCACGACGCCGTGCACGGTCTCGATCACGACGAGGAAGCGCTGAACAAGCTCCTCGAGGAGCAGGGCACGAGCCGCGAAGAGTTCGACAAGGACGCCAAGGAGAGCGCCGAGCGCTCGGTGAAGACCCAGCTGCTGCTGGACGCCATCGCCGACGCCTCCGACGTCACCGTCGGCCAGGACGAGCTCACCGAGCGCATCCTGTTCCAGGCGCAGCGCTACGGCATGGCGCCCGAGCAGTTCATCCAGCAGATTCAGCAGGCCGGTCAGCTCGGCGCCGTCTTCGCGGACGTGCGTCGCGGCAAGGCTCTCGCCGGTGTCGTCGAGCAGGCCACCGTCACCGACACCTCGGGTGCCGCTGTCGACACCGCCGAACTGTTCGGCAACGGTGAGGCCGAGGCCGAGGAGGCTGCGTCCACGGACGAGGCTGCGTCGGATTCCACCGAGAGCGAAGACCAGAAGTAATGCTGGTCGCGGGATGTTTTTCTCGCGTTCGGCTGTGAGTTGTTTTCCGCTTTGAGCGAAGTAGGGCGGCACCGGGACTCCGGTGCCGCCCTCCTTCGTTAGTGTCTGTGTCAGCAATCAACGATTTACGGAGAAGGCAGGTACCGTGACTTCCAATCACCTGGAGAC
>NZ_JBFUGT010000569.1:0-2146 GCF_056402775.1 Rhodococcus sp. P3_B8 | reverse complement strand
CCTCGATGCGTTCTACGCCTCGGTGGAGCAGCGGGACGACCCCGGTCTGCGGGGTCGTCCGGTGATCGTCGGCGGCGGCGTCGTGCTGGCAGCGAGCTACGAGGCGAAGGCGTACGGGGTGCGCACGGCCAGCAGCGGTGCGCAGGCGCTGCGCCTGTGCCCGCACGCCGTCGTGGTGCGGCCACGGATGTCGGCGTACGCGGCCGCGAGCAAGGCGGTATTCGAGGTCTTCGGCCGGACGACGCCCCTGGTCGAGGGACTGTCGATCGACGAGGCCTTCCTCGACGTCGCCGGTCTCCGCAAGATCGCGGGCGCACCGGTCGACATCGCGGCACGCCTGCGCCGCGACGTGCGGGAGCAGGTGGGGCTGCCGATCACGGTCGGGGTCGCGCGAACGAAGTTCCTCGCCAAGGTCGCCAGCGCAGTGGGCAAACCCGACGGCCTGTTGCACGTGCCGCCGGACCGCGAGATCGAGTTCCTCCATCCGCTGCCGGTCGAACGGCTGTGGGGTGTCGGGGCGGTGACGTCGGTCAAGCTCCGCGACGCCGGGATCGGCACCGTCGGCCAGCTCGCCCACTATCCCGAAGAGCTGCTCGTGTCCATCGTCGGACCCGCGGCGGGCCACCACCTCCACGCGCTCGCCTGGGCACGCGACCCGCGGCCCGTGCAGGTGGGGCGCAGGCGGAGATCCGTCGGCGCGCAGCACGCCCTGGGGCGCAGACCGAAGTCGAGGGAGGACGTGGACGCCGCTCTGGTGACGTTGGTCGACCGGGTGGCGGGCAGGCTGCGCCGCGGCAAGCGGGTGGGGCGCACGGTGGTGCTCCGGCTGCGGTTCGACGACTTCACCCGGGTCACGCGTTCGCACACTCTCGCGCAGCCGTCGGCTCAGACGCAGACGATCCTCACCACGGCCCGGGGCCTGCTGAGCACCGCGTGGCCGATGATCGAATCCAAGGGCATCACCCTGGTGGGGATCGCGGTCGCCAACCTCGAGGACGACTGCCCGCAACAGCTCGCCCTGCCCTTCGACCCGTACACGAGCAGTTCCCTCGACAGCACACTCGACAGCCTCCGCGACCGCTTCGGCTCCTCGGCGGTCACCCGCGCGGTGCTGCTGGGCCGGGATCAGGGTGTGAGTGTGCCGATCCTGCCGGACTAGGCCGGCAGGATCGGCCACCGATCAGCTCGCGTCGAACTTCCGGGCCGCGAGCGACCGGACGATGCCGGCCCGGCCCTCGACCACCAGGCGGCGCAGTGCCGGGGGATGGTCGCCGGCCAGGAACTCGTCGGCTGCCGCCACGGACTCCTCGCTGATCGACCACGACGGGTACAGGCCCACGACGACGGTCTGCGCGACCTCGCTCGAACGCCGCTCCCACACCGCGGGGATGTCCGCGAAGTAGCGGGTCACGTACGGTGCGAGGATCTCGGACTGCCCGTGACCGGCGAAAGCGCCGATGATCGAGCGGGCGGTGATGTTCGGCACGGAATCGTCGCCGACCACCCGGTTCCAGGCCTGTTCCTTCACCRCGGCCTGCGGGCGGACGGTGGCCGCCGCGGCGGCGTTGCGAGCGCCAGCCGCGGTGGGATCGCGTTCGGCTTCGGCGTCGATGAACGGCGTCTCGATGCCCTCGGCGTCGATCTCACCGGCCCCGGCGAGCGCGGTGACGAGACGCCAGCGCAGGTCCGTGTCGACGACGAGGCCCGGCAGCCCGACCGTTTCGGGTGCGGCGTCGAGCAGTTCCTGCAGGACCTCGGTGTGCCATGCCGACAGCTGCGCGCCCGCCAGCGCGTTGACGAACGCCAGCTGGTGATCCGAACTCGACTCGGCTTCCCGTGCCAGTTCGAGGAGCCGGTTCGCGAAGTCCGGCCAGCCGTGTTCCTTGGCCCACTCGGGTTCGGCGTAGCTGTGCAGCGCGGTCTGGGCCTGCATCAGCAGTCGCTGGACGACGCCGACCTCGGTTTCGGCACCGATGCCGCGCTGCACGAGGGCGACGAAGTCTCGCGCCTTGAGTTCGGCCTGACGCGTCATCTCCCAGGCCGCCGACCACACCAGGGTGCGGGGGAGCGGCTCGTCGATGTCGCCGATCCGGTCGATGGCGGTGGCAAGCGAGTCGGGATCGAGCCGCAGCGAGCAGTACGTGAG
>NZ_JBFUGT010000568.1:0-2169 GCF_056402775.1 Rhodococcus sp. P3_B8 | reverse complement strand
GCGTGCACGCCGCCACCGGTCAACTTCCGGATCTGGCGGGCCACGTCGTCCGCTGCCCCCTCGATCACGTCCGTCGCGCCGAGTTCGAGGGCGAGGTCGAGTCGGTTCGTGTGCAGGTCGACCGCGACGATCCGGGAGGCGCCGGCGACCCGGGCGGCCATGACTGCGGACAGACCCACCGCTCCGGCCCCGAAGACGGCGAACGTGTGCCCCGTACCGACTTTCAGGGCGATCAGCGCGGACCCGGCGCCGGTCTGGATCCCGCAGCCGAGCGGCCCCATCAGGTGCAGGGGCAGATCCTTGTCGACAACTACGACGTTCCGAGCACTGACGACCGCGTGGGTGGCCAGGGAGGACTGACCGAACCACCGTGACGCAATGGCGTTGCCGCTCAGGTCGGTGAGAGGGCCGGGGCCATCGGGGCCACGGCCTGACAGATTGCGCGCGAAGAACGCGAAGCAATACGCCGGGTGCCCATCCACACAGTTCTCGCACAGCCCACAGGAATCGAAAGACAACAGAACATGATCGCCGACCTCGATGCCGGTGACACCAGCGCCGACTTCCTCGACGACTCCGGCCCCCTCGTGGCCGACCACGATCGGCGGCTGAGCCAGGAACGACGGGTCCCTGGGTAGAACGTCGGTGTGACAGAACCCGACACCGGTGATGCGAACCCGTAGTTGGCCACCGGTCGGGTCGGCCAACTCCACCGTCTCTATCTCGAACGGTGCGTCGTGGTGGCGCAGCACTGCGGCTTCGATGCGCATCGGAAAGCTCCCTCTGTTCGGTGCGGTAACCAGAACGTACAGCTGACCGCCTGTACGGTCAATAGCAATTGGCGAGCTCGCTAGACCAGGTCCATGCGTTTCGATATCGTGCGGAACTACGAGGACGCGTCGAGCACCTCCTCAACGAATTCGCGATGAGGGACGCCCAGGAGATCTCGGCGCGAGCCCATCCCCCATCGTCGTCACGACACCCACTGCGGCCGTCACGTAAAGCAGTTGAGCAACACTATGATTCGGAGTTCGTCGGACATGTGGTCATCACTTTTCGACCACCGGGGCGCTACCCTGCTCCATCGCGTGCTGCACGTCTCATTACGCGAGTAGTTCTGCAACCGCCTCGATCGAGGAGTAACCGAGGCCTTGAAGCAGCAGCGTTTTGACCGCCRTCTTCTCCCATCGAACGAGGTCTTCTTTGATCTTGTCTCGTGATCCGACAAGGGCGACATCCTCGACCATGGCCAGGGGCACCGATGCTATTGCTTCAGATTTGCGCCCCTCCAGGTAAAGACGCTGAATGTGCGCGCATTCCGCTTCGTAACCCATGCGCACAAACACTTGATTGTGAAAGTTGGCTTCCTTGGCACCCATTCCACCGACATAGAGAGCGATGTTGGGCCGGACATCGTCGGCTGCCTTCTCGATGTCGTCGTCGATGACGATGGGGACCGTCGCGGCAATGTCGAAATCGTTCAGAGATCGGCGGGCCCCGGGTTTCGAGAATCCTTCCTCGAGCGCTGCTCGATAGAAGTCGTCCATTCGGGGCGAGTAGAAGATCGGCAGCCACCCATCGGCGATCTCGGCGGCGAGTGCGATGTTCTTGGGCCCCTCGGCCCCGAGATAGATCGGGATCTCGGGACGAATGGGGTGGATCATGGACCGAAGTGGCTTTCCAAGGCCGGAGCCACCTTGCAGCGGGAGTTGGTAGAACAAACCATCGTGACTCACGGGTTCGTCTCGTCGCACKAACTTACGGACGAGTTCGACGTATTCTCTTGTGCGAGCGAGTGGTCGAGGATACGGCTGCCCGTACCATCCCTCGACGACCTGTGGCCCCGAGACGCCCAGACCCAGGATGAAGCGGCCTCGAGACAGGTGGTCCAGTGTCATCGCCGCCATGGCGGTCGCCGCTGGGGTCCGCGCCGACATTTGCAGGATGTTGGTGCCCAACTTCACGGTACTGGTTGAGGCGCCGTACCACGCCAAGGGGGTTAAGCAGTCGGATCCGTAGGTCTCGGCAGTCCAGACCGAGTCGTAGCCGAGACTCTCCGCAAGGGAGAATGCCGCTCGTTCGTCGTCTGAGGGCGCGGTAGACCAATAGCCCAGGTGAAATCCCAATTTCATCGTTTGCTTGTCCTTACTTCGTCGTCATGGGTGTGGT
>NZ_JBFUGT010000567.1:0-2182 GCF_056402775.1 Rhodococcus sp. P3_B8 | reverse complement strand
GCGCTCCATACACCGAGAGTGGCACATGAGACATTGCTTGTCTAGCGTCTCACCCAAATTGATGACGGTACTGTCTACTGGTGGCTGCAAGGACTGGAAACGACCCCGCGACCGACGTCCGCTCGACGATCCTCACCGCAGCGGAGACGTGTTTCGAACGCTTCGGAATCACGAAGACGACCATGGAAGACGTCGCTCGCGCAGCGGATATGTCCCGCGCGACCGTCTACAGATACTTCTCGGACCGCGAGAGTCTGATCATCGAGTCGGTCGCGCGGCGCGCGCGCAAGAACATGAAGCCGGCCCGGGCCTTCATCGCGAAGTGGCCCACCATCGAGGAGCGCCTCGTCGAGGGCATCTGCAACAACGTCGAGAGCGGTCTCCTGGACCCCATGGTTCACCTGCTCGTTTCGCCGTCGGAGATGACACTGGCGAACTCGCTGCTGACCACGTCGGGCAAGGCCGTCGAACTCACGAGCGAACTCTGGGAGCCGATCCTGCGCGACGCCCAGGAGGCCGGCGACATCCGCGCCGACGTCGATCTGGCACTGCTCTGCGAGTGGATCTCCGAACTCGAGATCATGTGCATCAGCCAACTCAACGGCGGCACCGGCTCATTGGAACGGTTCCGCGAGAAGCTACGCGCCTTCCTCGTCCCTTCCCTGCTGCCCGCCGGCAACTGAGACCGCGAGGGACGCCGCGAACGGCGGCTGGAACTACGGCAGGAAGGCAGGCAGGACGAACTGCCTCATCATCTGGCGGTGCGAGGGATCGCTCGGATCTGAATTGTCCAGCCGCGGTGCAAGCATCAGCGTCAAGCCTCGCACTGAGACAACGCGCTCTGGTGCCGGCCCGGCCACGGGTTGGCACTAGAGAGCGGGGTGTTCAAGCCCTACCCGGTGGCGTCACAGGGACTACTGGTCCTGTGGCCCGCCCCTGTTCGTCCAGGATGTGTCCCAGGTGTTTCCCGATCTGCATGACCACCGACCGGTCCGCCACCCGCGATCCAGGCAAAATCTTCTCGAGGAGCAGTTCGAACCGGTGGACGTCGTTCAGGGTGCGCAACCAGACGGCCATGATCAGGTTGTATTYGCTGGCCACGAGTACCGCCAACCGCACCTCCTCGATCCGGCCCAGCGACGTCCTCAACCGTTCGATCAGCGGCGCGGGAACCTGCATGAAGTACCAGGCGTAGATCGGCCACTCGGAGTAGGTCCGGGCGATGTCGGTGCGCAGCAGGAGCGATCCGTCTCGCCGCATCGTCGCGATCGCGTCGGTGATGCGCTGATTGCTGACGCCGGCGCGTTCGGCGATCGCCGTGGTGGCCGCGCGGCCGTCGATGCCGAGTTCGTGATGGATCACGCGTTTCAGGTCGGGTGAGACGGTCCGTGCGGCGCGGGGGCGCGGCGGGCGGGGGCCGGGGACCCGGGCGGCCTGTGCCGCGGACAGCGTGCGCAGCCGCCAGTTCCCGGCTTCGAAGAGCACCTCGGTGATGAGGTGGGTCCGGGCTCGCCGGATCTCCGGATACTCCCCGAGCCGATGAAGCAGGAACTGCGACGTCTCCGCCGAATCCTGCGCCATCAGCGTGAGTAGGAGGTCGCGGCCGCCCGCCGTGAAGTCGATACCGGCGACCACCGGATCTTCCGACATGGCCTCTGCCGTTGCGGCGGACTGTCCTGGTGCGCATTCGATTTCAACCAGAGCACCACGACCCGGCGTCCCGGCATCGTAGCCGGTGACCCAGATCAGACCGGTGTCGCGCAGCCGCTGATACCGCCGCGACAACGTCACGGGGTCAACGGCCAGGATCGGCGCGAGCACCTTCCAAGATGCCCGCGGCTCGATCTGCAATGCATGTATGAGACCGAAGTCGACATCATCTGGCTCGTAATCCTGCATGATTGGTCCTTTTGTACCGAGAAAGCTGCAAATTTACACGACGGAATTCACGTCGGGTCACTCTTCCACCAGTCACTTTCCGCTGATCCTCTTGGAGTCCACATGAGTTCTTCGCGCCACCTCCAGGGAAGCGACGCTGCCACGGCAGCGGTCGGATTCCTCGTGGTCATGGAGTTCGCCAGCGGCCTGCTGCAGGGGTGGTTCTCCCCGCTGCTGCCCGCCATCGGCGAACGTTTCGACGCGTCGTCCGCCGCCTTGAACTGGGTGAGCGCAATGTATCTGC
>NZ_JBFUGT010000566.1:0-2190 GCF_056402775.1 Rhodococcus sp. P3_B8 | reverse complement strand
GACCCGGACGACCACCGGCACGTTCCATCCTCTGGACCCGTTGGGGGCGGACGAATTCGCGAAGGCCGCGGCCGTCCTCGCCCGGGAACACGGGGTCGGGGACGGCTGGCGGTTCGCGTCGATCGAACTGGCCGAGCCGGCCAAGGCCGAGGTGTCGGCGTTCGACACGTCGGGCGCCGTCCCGGACCGCCGGGCCGTCGTCGTGTGCTTCGACCGCAGCAGCGGAGACACCTACAAGGCGCTCGTCTCGCTCACGGAAGACAACGTGGTCTCCTGGGAGCACATCCCGGACGTCCAGGCGAATTTCACCGTGGACGAATGGGAAGAGGCGGACGCCTTCCTCCGCGGGCACCCGGACGTGATCGCGGCGCTCGCGAAGCGCGGGATCACCGACCTGAGCCTGGTGTTCATGGACGTGTGGACGTACGGCGACGCGGTGACCCCGGAAAAGTACAAGGGACGCCGGCTCGGCTGGTCGGACACCTGGGTGCGGGCGGCCGAGGGCGCCAACCCGTATGCGGGCCCGGTCAACGGTTTCCACTGCGTGATCGACGTCAACAAGATGGAACTGCTCGAGATCGAGGACACGTTCAGCGTCGAACGTCCCGAGGTCATGGGCGAGTACGTGCCCCGGCACATCCCGGAACGGATCCGCGACGCGAGCACCCGGCCGCCGTTGAAGCCGTTGGACATCGTCCAGCCGGAGGGACCGTCGTTCACGCTCGAGGGCAACAAGCTCGAGTGGCAGAACTGGTCACTGCGGGTGGGGTTCAACTATCGCGAGGGCATGACCCTGCACGCGGTGACCTACAACGACAACGGCCGGGTGCGCTCGATCGCGAACCGGATGTCGTTCGCGGAGATGGCGGTGCCGTATCGCGACACGAGCACCGATCACTACCGCCGCACCGCCTTCGACATCGGCGAGTGGGGCATCGGGTTCATGACCACGTCGCTGACCCTGGGCTGCGACTGCCTCGGTGAGATCCGGTACCTCGACGCCGTCCTCCACGACAGCCACGGTGTGCCGTACACGATCGAGAACGCGATCTGTATCCACGAGGAGGACAACGCCGTCCTCTGGAAGCACGTCGACCACGACGCGGGCGCCGAGGTGCGCCGCATGCGGCGGCTGACGGTGTCGACGCACGTGACGGTCGCGAACTACGAATATCTCGTGTACTGGCGGTTCTACCAGGACGGCAACATCGAGTGCGAGGTCCGCGCCACCGGGATCATGGTGGTCAGCCACTTCCCCGAAGGCGGGGAGCACCCCAGCGGGACGCTCGTCGACAACCGCACGTACGCGCCGTTCCACCAGCACTTCCTGGTCGCCCGCCTCGATCTCGACGTGGACGGCACCGAGAACACGGTGTACGCGACCGAGACCGAGGTGGTGCCGATGGGCCCGGACAACCCTCTGGGTCTGGCGCTGCGCCAGAAGAACACCCCGCTGCGCACCGAACACGAAGGCCGCCAGGACTTCGACTGGCAGAGCCAGCGGGCGTGGAAGGWGGTCAACGACAACACGACCACCGGGCTCGGCACCGCCCCCGCCTACAAGCTCGTTCCCGGCGGCGCGATACCGTCGATGTTCGACCCGGCGTCGCCGATCTTCCAGCGCACCGGTGCGATCGGCCACACCGTCTGGGTGACACCCAATTCACCCGACGAGCGCTGGCCTGCCGGGGAATTCGTGAACCAGAGCAAGGTCGATCACGGACTTCCCGCCTGGACCGAGGCAAACCGCCCGATCGAGAACACCGACGTGGTGCTCTGGTACACGTTCGGTATCCACCACATTCCCCGGCCGGAGGACTGGCCGATCATGCCTGCGGACACCGTGTCCTTCTGGCTGAAGCCGGCCGGATTCTTCGACCGCAACCCCGCCCTCGACGTCGCCCCCACCCCGGAGGCGTGCGATCACCACCATTCCCACCACGAGGACTCCGATGACTGATTTCGAACGGCTCCGCGCCACCCTGCCTACCGGTCTGTGGATCGACGGCGCCCAGACCGACCCGATCGACGGCGGCACGTTCCCGGTCTACGACCCGGCCACGGGAACCCTCATCGCCGACGTCGCCGATGCCGGCGGCAAGGACGCGATGCGCGCACTGGACTCCGCCGCGGCAGTCCAGGAGGAATGGGCCGCGACCGCGCCCCGGCAGCGGTCGATTATCCTGCGCT
>NZ_JBFUGT010000565.1:0-2196 GCF_056402775.1 Rhodococcus sp. P3_B8 | reverse complement strand
GTCCTGGCCCATCGCGTGGACCTCGAGCAGCGGGTCGACGAGATGTGGGGATTCCTACTGCCGGGGATCATGCCGACCACCCGGCGTCCCGGCATGATGCGGATCCGGGCGGCCCGCACCGACGTTCCCGTCACCGGATCGCCCGACCGTCAGGATTAGTCCGCTCAGGCTGCCAACACGACCTGTACATGCTCCCCGCAGACCGATAAGTTCACCATCCGGACGTCGCCGACGACCGCAAGGTCACGACGGCGGATGTGTACGGCCGGTGACCGGATCTGCTTCACGCGCACCGGTGCGGGTGTGTGAGCCTCGGTGTCGTCGGGGTCAGAATGGCCGGTGCCGGGCAGCGTCCGGGTGTCGTTCCCGCCAGGAGGCTGCTGCGCCGCGGCGATGGGGTGGAGTTGGTCTCGATGTGCGCGCCGCCGAGGCTGGCGTAGATCGGCCGTGTGTGGGGCCGCAGAACTGCGTGCTTGCGTACGTATCGCGGGATGTGCCATTGCTCCCACGTGTGTGCCGGGAACACTGCTGCGTCACCGACTCTGAGTGTGAGAGGAGGCTGATCTGCCGGAATCCGCCGTGGTATGGAACTCCACCATTTCGATCGTGTGTGCGGGTGCACCTCGTTCACCGGGTCAGCGGATCGGTGTATTCGAGCTCTGGTCCGAAGTGACTACGAGCCGGGGTGCCGGGTTCGCCCCTGACTGCGCTCTTCCGGTGGGTGCTGATGTCACTCGTTGCTGGTTGACCGCAATGTGCCGTTGCGGAATTGTTATCGGGCCGGTATAAATATTCACATCGTGTGCCGTGTGTCACGATTCTCTGAACAATCGAACTGGAGTTACAAATGGACCTCGCTTTCTTGGCCGACTTCTTCTCGAACGTCTCCACCCTTCTCGGCGCACTCGACTTCTTGTCGGGTTCTGCTGGGTCACTCAGCGGCTAGTAACGCTGCCAGAGGCTTGAATTGGCTCTTTGGCGAAGGAAATGGGTTCGTAGGTCGCCTGCGGGGCTCTTTTCGCTGTACCGGATCTTCCTCGTGTCTCCGCCGCGTCGCTTCCTCGCGGGAAATTCCATGAGTGTCATTCTTTCGCGTGGATGAGCCGACCATTCAAGATCATTTACGGTCTGGATCCCGACCTATCTCGATTCGGTAACTCGAAACTCGCGATCCGAATTATGTGTGTCGTCGAGTTGGAAAGACAAGGGCAGCCCTCAGTGAGAGGTGCATGTCGCCGCGTGGGTGCTCGCTCACGCCCCACACAGCGGCCCGCGCCCTCATGGCCGCTGAGGCACTCGCTGTCACGGTCGACGAGCTCCCCGAACTCGACCGCGCCTCGCAGGCAGCCAGTGCCTACGTCCGGGCGCCTACGCGATGCGCATCGGCACCCGCACCCAGGAATGCTCGTGTCGTCCGCGCGTGCCGTCGCCGGAGATTCGGCGGCACTGCTTCGGCGGGCCCGCGGCGATCGTCTCGTCCGCCCGGCCGCTGCGCCCGTCCGGGTGAACACGTCGTCGCCCCGGCCGTAGCCAGCATGTACGACGCACCTCGTTTCCTCGAGCCAGACCCGCAGGGAATTAATCTGCCTGTAGGCCTCGTCCGCGGTGAGCCACGCGAACCGCACCTCCGCGTCGAGCGCGCGTTCGATCATGCTCTGCGCTAACACGGTTTTGGTCGCGAGCTCGGCATCGTCACCGATGCCGACGGCGTGGAACCGGTCCCGATCGGCGGTCCACGATTCGGGAGATAGAGCTCCCGATCGAGTCCTGAATGCGGTGCTGGTGTGTCTGGTCGTGGGCGCCGCGGTGCTTGTGGTGTGGGCGTTCGCGTTTGCGACCGTACTCGCCCGAGCCGCCGCGCCCGCTGCCCGATAGCCGGTCATGGTCTACGGCCGACCGGCGACGTGCAGTGAACTCTTCGGGCAGCGCGGTGAATTCGGGTTTACAGTCCGCCTGCAACCGGTGGGGGGCAGGCCTCGCTCCGTTCGTCAATTCCGGGGTCCGGGGCCCGAACGCCGAGTGGATCGGTTCGTGGTATCGGCACAATTCTGATCGCCGGCCGCTCGTGGCAGGATGAGACCGTGAGCGCGCGGACTGCAGCCGACCTCGAGCGTGAACCGCCAAGGCATGCGGATACCTGGGCGAATCCCCGTCGCTTGAGGCTATCTCGGTGGTCTGTCGAACTGTTTCCACTCC
>NZ_JBFUGT010000564.1:0-2204 GCF_056402775.1 Rhodococcus sp. P3_B8 | reverse complement strand
GGGTAGTGGTCCGTCAGCAGAACGTGGCGGAGAACGGAGACATCGTGGCAGCGATGATCGACGGCGAAGCAACCGTCAAGACGTTCAAACGCACCGAGAACGAGGTGTGGCTGATGCCGCACAATCCGCTGTTCGATCCGATCCCCGGCAATGACGCGGTCATTCTGGGCAAGGTCGTCACGGTCATGCGCAAGATCTAGTCACCGCCGCGCGGAGACACGAGGAGGCCCCACGGCGATTACCGTGGGGCCTTCTCGCATCCACCCCGGATACGCAGGTCGCGCCTCGTCAGAGATTGAGGCCGCGACCGATGATTTCCTTCATGATCTCGGTGGTACCGCCGTAGATGGTCTGGACACGAGAATCCATGTAGGCCTTGGCAATCGGGTACTCCTTCATGTATCCGTAGCCGCCGTGCAGCTGCAGGCACCGGTCGATCAGCCGGACCTGCGCCTCGGTGGTCCACCACTTGGCCATCGCCGCTTCCTGCACCGACAGCTTCTCGTCGTTGAGCAGTTCGATGAACTTGTCGACGAGCACTCGGACGGCCGTTGCCTCGGTGGCGAGTTCGGCGAGCACGAAGCGGGTGTTCTGGAAGCTGCCGATCGACTTGCCGAACGCCTTCCGGTCGCGGCAGTACTGGATCGTCATGTCGAGTGCCGATTCCATTGCGGCCGCGGCCACCACGGCGATCGACAGCCGCTCCTGGGGAAGGTTCTTCATCAGGTAGAGGAAGCCCATCCCCTCCTCACCGAGGAGGTTGGCGGCGGGAACGCGGACGTCGGTGAAGCTGAGCTCCGCGGTGTCCTGCGCCTTCATCCCGATCTTGTCGAGATTGCGGCCGCGTTCGAAGCCCGGCATTTCCCGTTCGACGACCAGGAGGCTGAATCCCTGCGCCCCCTTGTCGGGATCGGTACACGCGACGACGATCACGAGGTCGGCGTTGATGCCGTTGGTGATGAACGTCTTGGAACCGTTGAGGACCCAGTCGTCGCCGTCGCGCACGGCGCGCGTCTTGATGCCCTGCAGGTCGCTGCCGGTGCCCGGTTCGGTCATCGCGATGGCGGTGATCAGCTCGCCCGACGCGAAGCCGGGCAGCCAACGCTGCTTCTGCTCCGCGTTGCTCAGTTCGAGCAGGTACGGCGCGACGACGTCATTGTGCAAGGTGAAGCCGATGCCGCTGTACCCGCCGCGGGTGGTCTCCTCGGTGATTATCGCGTTGTACCGGAAGTCGCGCACGCCGCCGCCGCCGAATTCCTCCGGTACGGCCATGCCGAGGAAGCCCTGCTTGCCGGCCTCGACCCACAGGCTGCGGTCGACGATGTTCTGCTCTTCCCACTTGGCGTGGTTCGGCTCGGCGTGCTGTGCGAGAAACTTGCGGTACGACTCCCGGAACAGTTCGTGCTCCGGTTCGAACAGGGTGCGCTCCACGCCGACTCCTCGTATCAACTATCTGGGTACGTCTCGTTCGACGGTAGAGGCGAGGAACACCGTGGTGAATGACCCAGGTGATCGGGATTCGTGACCCATCCGGTCACCGTGTCAGGGCTTGCGGAACCGCGCGAGCGAGCGCATCACCGGGTAGGCGACGAGGATGCCGACCGAACCCCACGCGATGCCACCGAGTTCCACGGATCCGATCGTCAGCGTCAGGTCGCCGATGCCGGCGACGAGCGCCGCAGCGACCACGGTGAGGTTCACGGGGTCGGTGAAGTCCACCTCGGCGTCCATCCAGATGCGCACACCGAGGACGCCGATCAGTCCGTACAGCACGAGGGTGGCGCCGCCGATGACACCGTTCGGCACCGTGAACACGAGGGCACCGAACTTCGGTGAGAACGCGAGAACCACGGCGGTGGCGGCCGCGACCCAGTAGGCGGCGGTGGAGTACACCCGCGTCGCGGCCATGACTCCGATGTTCTCGGCGTACGTGGTGGTTCCGGAGCCGCCGCCGAATCCGGCGAGGGTGGTGGCCAATCCGTCCGCGACGAGGGCGTCGCCGGCGACGTCGTCGAGCGACCGACCCGTCATGGCCGACACCGCCTTGACGTGGCCGACGTTCTCGGCGATCAGGACGATGACCACCGGCAGGGTCAGCGCGATCACGGACCATTCGAACGTCGGTCCCCGCAGTTCGGGCACGCCGAACCAGGCCGCCTCCCGCAGCGCCGTCACAACCAGGCCGCCTCCCGCAGCGCCGTCAC
>NZ_JBFUGT010000563.1:0-2216 GCF_056402775.1 Rhodococcus sp. P3_B8 | reverse complement strand
GGGTAGTCGCTACCGAACTTCTGCCACAGGCCGAACGAGAAGGCAGGCAGATCGAGTCCGGAGTTTCCGGTGCGGTGGTACGGGATCTTCTCGTAGCGGTCTTCGGCCGCGGCGTAGGTGAGATCGAGGGGGCTGTCGGTCATCGGTGTCGTCTCTTCCGGTCTGTTCGGTTGTTGTCGTGGGTCGGTCACAGACTGGCGCGCGGTGTCGGCCCGGTGCAGGAGTGACGGCGCAACATCGAGTCTGCTCCATACAAACACTGTCACCGGACGACGATGGAAAGTGAATCGTTGAGATCGTGCAGATTCTCTGAAAAGACTGTCGAGCCCGCACCACATTCGCGACGAGACACAGCAGAAGCGGGGGCAGAGTGCGGATCGTTCGACCCGATCTCGAATCGATCCGATCGAAAATGGGGACAAAGGCCCGACGTCCCGCCCATCGTCGAGAACTTCGAATCACTATCTTGGGGCTGTGGGCGATGACACCTGGGCCAGTGTGGCCGACCAATTTGCCGACGAGGCGTATACCTCGGTGAAGGGGCTCGTGCGCACCTATGTGCTGCACCAGCATCTGTTGGAGCATTTGCCGGCGCCCCCAGCCCCTGTGCTCGATGTCGGCGGCGGCGCGGGCCATCAATCGTTCCCGCTGGCGCAAGCCGGTTACGACGTGACGGTGCTCGACCCGTCGTCGGCGATGCTGGACAAGGCTCGACAGCGACTCCAGCGGCTGCCTGGTGAAGTCCAGCGACGGGTGACGCTCGTGGAGGCCGACGGCGAGGACGCCGATGAGGCGGTGAATGGTCAACGCTTTGCCGCCGTGTTGTGTCATGGCGTGCTCGGGTACCTGGAGCATCCGGAGGCGCTCGTCGACCAGCTGTGCCGGTGCACTGCTGCCGGTGGCGTCGTATCGATCATGACGGGCAACGCGAAGGCGATGGCAGTGCGCCCGGCCCTGGAACAACGTTGGGACGACGCTCTGGCGTCGTTTGACACCAGGGGCGAGATCGGGGTGCTGGGAGTGCCGACTCGAGCCGACACGGTGGAGGAACTCAGCGAACTCGTGCGGATCCGCGGCGTGGAGCCGGTGCGCTGGTACGGGGTATGGCTGTTCGTCGACTGGCTCGACTTCGGTGGTGCCGAGTTGGACCCGAACGATTCGAAGCAGGTGGCGGCGGCGGCCGCCGTCGAACTCGAGGCCAGCCGACGAGACCCCTACCGTCAACTCAGCCGCGTCTTTCATCTCGTGGGACGCAAAGGCCCGGGCTGACGGGACAACGGCGCTGGGTGGTGGTCCGCAGACCGCGCTTGGTGTGTGTAAAAACGTCGACCCGCAGGTGACCGGTTCTTCGCGACTACATCGAGGATGGCAGGATCAAGTCATCGAGATCGGAACCTCGATGTGAGGGTCCGGATCGAGATTGAGGGAGTATCGGCATGGCGCAGGGCATTGTGAAGTGGTTCAACGGTGAGAAGGGCTTCGGTTTCATCGCACCCGACGACGGAACTCCGGACGTATTCGTGCACTACTCGGAAATCTCGGGCAGCGGTTTCAAGTCGCTCGACGAGAACCAGCGTGTGGAGTTCGAGGTCGGCCAGGGCCAGAAGGGCCCGCAGGCCACGAACGTGCGCTCTGTCTGACCAGTGCAACGTGGGGACCGCATCCGGTGGGTGCGGTCCCCATTTCTGTTGCCGGATGGGTATCCGGTGAGGGCGCCGGTATCGAACTGCACGCCGAGGGCGCTGAAATACTGGAATCGTCGGCTCAGMTGACGCGGATGAGTTTCTTGTTCACGAATTCGTCGAGCCCGTATTTGCCGAGCTCGCGACCGAAACCGGAGCGCTTCACGCCGCCGAACGGCAGCTCGACTCCTTCGGCGCCAACGGCATTGACGAACACCATCCCGGCCTCCAGTGAGTCGGCGACGCGGTAGGCCTGATCGGGGTCGGTGGTGAAGACATACGAGCCGAGACCGAACGGAGTGTCGTTTGCCAGCTCGACGGCCTCGTCCTCGGAACGCACCTTGTAAATCGTCGCAACCGGCCCGAACAGTTCCTCCCGGTAGGTTCGTGAATCCCGTGACACATTCGTCAGCACGGCCGGTGGGAAGAAGGCACCCTTCCGATCGCCCTCCGACACCAGCGTGGCGCCCTCGGCGATCGCCTGCTGCACCTGCTCGGACAACCGGTCGGCGGCGGCCACCGACGACAGCGGCG
>NZ_JBFUGT010000562.1:0-2228 GCF_056402775.1 Rhodococcus sp. P3_B8 | reverse complement strand
GTTCAGCGCACTGAGCGCGGGCAGCCTGCTCTCCGCACTGACGGTGGCGACCTTGGCGCCGACGGGGACGCGGGTGGTGGCAGTCTCCGCGCTCTGTTACGGAATCGTGGTCGCTGCTACATCTTTCACCTCAGGTATGGCCGTCCTGGCAATGCTCTTGGTCTTGCTCGGTGCTGCGGATCAGGTCTTCTCCTCAACAGCTAACGCGACATTGCAAATTCAGTCGGATCCGCGCTACCGGGTGAGGGTGATGTCGCTGTTTTCCGCCTTCTTCATCGGAATGCAAGGGGTCAGTGGCGTCCTTGTAGGAGCCCTCGCCGACCGCTTCGGACCGACCGCGGCCATGACGGTCGGCGGCGTCGGGGCGATCGTGGTGGCCGCGATCGTGTTGGCGGTCAACCGACGGCGCAGACCGCTGCAGGACCGCGGAAACAATGGGGCTCTAAGGACCAAACCAGCATCGCCGTAGTCGATCCGGTTTGCCACTAGGGTGGACTCCGAGTCGAGCTCCTCGCCGCCGTGAGCCACCTGGCGTTACACGTCATCGCTCCGTCCTCGTCTTTCACTGCCGTCTGGGGACGTTTCGACATCGAAGACATCACGTCCCAGCCGGTGCAACGCAAGGCCGAGGGCCAAGCGGGTCCGCCCCTGAGCAGTTCGGAATGAGTAGCCGAGTTCTTTCTCCAGACGATCGCAGTGAGCCTRCACGGTCGAATGATGCAGTCCCAGCTCGTGCGCGGCCGCCCGCACCGTCGTGTTCAGCTCCATCGCCTCGAGCACCCTGCGAGCGATGGTCGAGGACGCGGTCGCTGTGCCGATCGCGATCGCATCGGGGTGTGGCACAGGGCTCGCGTCGTGAGCTCGCACCAGTAGCGAGAGGGCACCGAGGTCCCGATAAGTCACCGCCTCACCCGCACGCGAAAGCCGGAGTGCGACAAGTGCCTGGTCAAAGGAGTCGGCGAGTCTCTCGACGGTGACGGTCTCACCGATTCCGCAGGTTCCGGTGACTGGCTGCGGACAGTCCGCTCCCGCGACGATCGCGCGGACACCTCCGAACCGGGTGCCGACCACCGCATCGATGTGGGTCACCCCGGTCGGCGGCGGATCGGTAGAGATGACTGGCATTACGATCAGATAGATTTTCGAGCCGGCCTCCAGGCCGAGGCGGCGGGCGATCGCCAACTTGGTTCCCAGAGCCGCTTCGCGGTCGAGGAGCGCTTCGAGTGCTCCGGCGTGGTCTGGGACTGTGCCCATGGTGCGGTCGATCGTGATCTGAATCGACGAGGCCAGCCGATCGAGAACGGTCTCGTCGTTGATATTGGTCTCGGTGTTCCGCTCCACCCACACCACGCCCCCGTCTAGGTCGCCCAATGGGCGCCGTGTCCACAACGCCAGCTCTTCGGCACTGGGCATCTGCGTGATCGGGGTGCCGCGTGAATCCACGCGTCGCACCAACCGATGTGCGGGATACACCGCTCCCACAGCGCAACCGGTGAGATTCGCTGCCGCGCGCATGAGCGCCGAAATGCCGACTCGTCTCCGAATCAGCCCATCGAATTGCGTGATGATGCGTAACGTCTCGTTGAGGTCAGAGTCGATACCATCAACCCGGCCGAGCAACTCACGCATCCGGCCGACTTCCGCGCGTGGCTCCGCGGTGTCGGCCTTATCGCCGCTCACGCGATCCCGCCGTCGACCGTCCCGGTCGGTTCCGCCCACCGGCGGGACGACGTGCGGAACAGGGGCTCGGCGGCGTATGGGTTTCGGTTGTCGATAGTGAACATCCGCGCTACCTCCAGCGATAGTGATCTATGCCACTCTATTCGCCACTCGGCGGGGTGTCGCCCGCCACTGGTGCGCAAATTGCCCGCTCATTCCCGCCGTCCGGCGGTTTCGTATTGGCGGTCGTCGAGGCGGGCGAGACGTATGGCCAAGGCGACGATGCGCGACCGATCCGGGTAGCGGACGAAGCTGGAACCCAGAGCACGAAGGAGGCGGAAGCCGAAGGTGACACGGTCGATGCCGAAACGTACCCAGATCTCTTCCGTGGGGATGTCGCCGAAGGCCACCCACTTCGCAGCGAGTTCGATCATCTCGGTGATGTGGTCCGGACGGGACTCGATCCTTCTCTTGCCACGATTGTTGCTCAAGTTCCGCCACCTCCTTGGTTGTTGGGCCCGAGGACGACCAGTGATAACAAGTGCGCCGTCGTGGCGGCCTGACCAGGC
>NZ_JBFUGT010000561.1:0-2238 GCF_056402775.1 Rhodococcus sp. P3_B8 | reverse complement strand
GGACAAAGGAGGTGAACACCGACTCTTCGAATCCTGCACGCCGGAGATCCTTCGTCAGTCCTCCCGCTTTGGTCTCACCACAAAGTCGTAGGGGCCGTGGGACCGAGCACCCGCATGGTGACCCGGTTGTCCCAGCGTGCGGCCAGGTCCCCGACCGTCTGCTCAAGAGTTCCTCTTGTCGGTCGACCTCGAAGAGAACCGCGATCTGCACGGCATCCTCGTCGTGGGTGGGTTCGCGGACGGTGACGGTGTCGGTCAGCGGTGACAACGCCTCGAGCGTGGTGCGGGTGTCTGTCTCCCGCGTGTCCTCGAGGCTGTGGCCGATGAGCTCGCCCAGAGGAATCCGGGCATCGCGGGTGAGCTCCTCGGGCTGGTCGCGGATCGTTTCGAGCAGTGCGGACGCCTCCGGGCTCTCGTCGACGATCTCCCGCACGATGCTCTCCTCGACGTAGCGGCCCTTGATCATGTATTGGGCGAAGCCCTCGAGCTCATTGAGGGCGGAGGCGAACTCGTCGTGATGTTCGGCGAGCAACTCGCGGATTACCGCGTCACGATCTGACACGACTGCACCGAACCGCAGCGGCAGCACCGGGGCGACGTGCGCGGTGCCGTCGAGAATGTGGGCGTGGGCCTGCAGGTCCGCGGGGGCGCCGAGGCGTTGGTCCGGGTCGATCTCGCTGACCAACGCCGCGATGTCGCCGTGTTTGACGATCTCGATCGGGGCATCGTGGACGCCGGTGGCGTCCTTCTCGGGTTGCACGTCCGCGGGCACGATTCCGTACACGTAGATCACGGCCGCCGTAGCACCCTCGTCGGTGTCGTGGTCATCGGTGTCGTCGGCGGAGGTCATTTCCGCCTCCGGCGGGGTGCCGGTTCGCGGTCGCTTCCGGATCCGCCGAGCAGCTCACCGAGCGTCTCCCCCACGCCCTCGAGGACGCCCTTGGTCTTGGACTTCGTACTGCCGCTGCCCTTGACGTCGGACACGAGGTCGGACAGGCCCTTGGGTTCGCTGCCGATCGCCAGTCGATTCGCCGCCTCGGCGAAACGCAGGTAGGTGTCGACGCTCGCGACCACGATGCGGGCGTCGATGACCAAGCCCTTGTCCAAGATGGTGTCGATGACGTCCGCCAGGCTGCTCGAACTCGGACCGCCCGCTGTGGTCATCGCTTCGCTCCTCGCTCCCCGCCACCACCCACCCCGAACTTGTCGTGTGTGCGGTCCGCTCGGCGCCCCGGCCGGGCTCGCCTCCGCGCGGGCATACCCCGAAAACGGATGCCCGCGCGGGAACTACCGGACTTCCCGCAACGGCCGCAGTTCGATCCGCCAAAACCGCTGGAGCCTGGGCGATTCGGCCCGTACGAAACGGTCCGACCCCAACCGAGACTGGTAGCCGCTGCCGATGACCACGCCCCCACGGGGCCGTGGCGGTTTGGAGGGAGCACCTCTTCCGGGTGTAGTCAGGGGGTGGGTCGGTCGACGTCGCCGCGCCAGCCGCCGGTTTCGGTGCCGCGCTCTTCGATGAAGTGCTTGAACTTCTTCATGTCGGCCTTGACTCGGTGGCTGAGGACGCCGAGTTTGTCGGCGGCGTTCTCGACGAACCCGTCCGGGTCGATGTCCATCTGCGCGGTCACCCGGGTGTGGGCGTCGTCGAGACGGTGGAAGGTGATCACCCCGACATGATCGGGGCCGGCGTCCGAATGCCATGCCACTCGCTCGTCCGGATGCTGTTCGGTGATGGTGGCATCGAACTCACGGATCTGCCCTGCGATATCGAGAACCCAATGCGTGTGGGTGTCGTCGAGCTGACGGATCTCTCGCACGCCCTCCATGAACTTCGGGAACGTCTCGAATTGCGTCCACTGGTCGTAGGCGACCCGGACCGGAACATCGACGTCGACCTCTTCGGTGTGCTCATGCCCCCCTCGCGTACCCGGCTCTCGCCGATCCCACACGAAAGCCGCGTGCATTCGGACGGACTGGGTGCCCACGGGGACGCCCACAGGGTTGGCGTGGAAAGCGGGCGAGTACCGACCAGGTCGGCGGCGTGGTTACCGGACGGTGGCCGCGCCAACTAGCGTGAACGTATGTCGGTGTCGGTGATTCTCGCAGGTCGGTACGAGCTGCGTGAGGTGCTGGGCCGCGGCGGAATGGCCGACGTGTACGACGGGTGGGATCAGCGCCTGGCCCGGGCGGTCGCGGTGAAGGTGCGCCTGGCCCGGGCGGTCGCGGTGAAGGTGC
>NZ_JBFUGT010000560.1:0-2250 GCF_056402775.1 Rhodococcus sp. P3_B8 | reverse complement strand
CGGAGATTTCCTCCGGGCTCCACTGGTCCATGGGGATGTCGTTGACCGGGGTCGGGGCGCCGCGGTAGTGCTTGAGCAGCAGGTACTTGGCCATGGTGTCTCTCCTGGGTGGTGGTGCGGCCCATTGTGGTCGCGTTCAGTGCAGGGACGGAGCCGGTTGCGGGTTCTCGACATCGTCGTCAAGGAATTTCTCGGGTCTCCTATTCGACGCCGCCCAACACACAGAGCAACCCCGTCAAACCCCCCCGATGTCATCGAGATCTGCACCTGGGGGCACGACGTCGCGGAACTCGCTGAACGCCCGTCGATCTGCGTGCGTCGTCGTGACGGTGCTGCTGCTAGCGTCGTTGCGTCGTTGCGTCGTGGTTAGGGCGCGGCGGCGCGTTGGCAGTTGGGGCAGTGGTTTTCGTCGGTGGGGGCGACGGTGWTGTGCCGGGGGATCAGGGCGGCGAGGAGCCGCGGGTGGATGTGGGGGTGGGTCAGGGGGAGGTCCAATGGTTGCCCGGCGCGGTCGTGGGCGACGGTGATGGCGTTGTCGCAGTCCCAGAGCGCGAGGGCGTGGTCGTCGTTGTAGGCGGTGCGGTAGCGGATGCCGTCGACTTTCGTTGTCGCCGGTTGGTCTTCGTAGATCGCCCTCGCCCATTGTTGGGTGAGGCCGCGGTGTTCGTTGCCGGCGGCGAGGGCGGGCAGCGCCCCGATCGCCAGCGCGGCCCCGGGGGTGGTGAGGTCGTAGGTGACGATGTCGCGGACCGGGCGGACCTGGGTGATCCGCCAGTGCGGGCACAGCGCGGCGACCCCGGCCTCACCGAACACCTCGCAGGCACTGGTGGCGAGGTCCACAGCCAGATACAGCGCCGCGCGCCCGTCGGGGTCCATTGCTGGTGGGCTGGGGGTGTGAACCATCCCGGGTCTCATGCACACACTGTCATTTGTGTGCGACCGGTTGATCGGCACGGTGTTCAGCGTAGTACTTGGCTTCGTACTCGGCCGGTGGGATCCGCCCGAGACGATGCATGAGCCGGCCGGTGTTGTACCAGTGCACCCACGCCGAGGTGGCCTCCTCGACGTCACCGATGGTGCGCAGCGGCCCCTTGCGGAACGGGGAATCGTCGGCGATGCACTCGGCCTTGTACAACCCGATCGTCGTCTCCGCCAGGGCATTATCGTAGGCGTCACCTACCGACCCGATCGACGGTCGAAGTCCTTGCAGGAACAGGGTTTCCCCGAATCGCAGAGCCGTATATTGAGAGCCCGCATCCGAGTGGTGAATAGTCCTCTCGCGCAACGGATTGCCTTGCATCGACCGCAGCATGCAGGCGTGATTCACCGCCCGCTCTACGAACGCGGTTTCCTTCGACGTCGACACCTCCCAACCGACGATCGTGCCGGCGAACGCATCGATCACGAACGCGGTGTACGCGAAGCAGGGCACCATCCGCACGTACGTGAAGTCGGCGACATAGAGCGCATCGGGCCGGTCGACCCGGAAGTTCCGATCGACCAGGTCCGGTGGCCGCGGCGCCGACGGCTCCGCGATGGTGGTGTGGACCCTCTTCGTCCGGGTGGTGCCGCGCCACTCGTTCACGCGCATCAGCCGCTCCACGGTGCAGCGGGCCACCTCGATGCCCTGACGTTGCAGGTGGGCCCACATCTTCAGCGAGCCGTACAACGACTCCGGTTTGCGTCTGCCGTGCTCGTCCCGCTCGACGTAATACGAGGCCAGCACAGCGGTGATGGTGGCGTCCCACAGGGCGCGCTTCGACAGCGGGCGCGCCAGCCAGGCGTAGAAGGTTCTCGGGGCGATCGTGCACCCGTGCTCGGTGAGCACGCGGCAGATCGGTACGACCCCGAACTGATCGCGGTGTTCGGCGATGAATCGGCAGATCACTTGCGTGGCGGGTCGCACTCCCGCGCGAAGAAAGATGTTGCGGCTTTGAGTATTTCGATGGTCTTCTCGAGCTCGGCGTTCTTCCGGCGCAATGCCCGCAGTTCGATCTCCGCCTCGGACGCCGACGCGGCATGGGTGCCATCGCCCGCCGCTTCGGCCTTGCGGACCCACACCCGTACGGTCTCCGTCTTCAGTGACATCCGTTCGGCGATTGTGCGGATCGCCTCGTATTCCGAGGCGTAGTCACCACGGTGCTCGAGGACCAGGCGCACGGCCTTCTCTCGCACCTCGGCTGGATAGACATTCGGCATAAGGATTACCTTCCCAAGAAAGAAGGTGCGCATCAAACCCGGGACGATTCA
>NZ_JBFUGT010000559.1:0-2250 GCF_056402775.1 Rhodococcus sp. P3_B8 | reverse complement strand
AAATCACTCTTCAAGAGAACACCGTCAACGGCGTGCTGCGAGATGTCGTTGCGGATGAACCTTTGTCGGCGGATTTGTTGGGTTCCCACAAAATTGCACGTGGGGTCCTCGCATCGAATCTGGACAGACGTTCGTTACAGCCCTGCTTCTCCGAATGGGAAGGGTGTGACTGGTGTTAAACGTGATATGGGTTCGTTATGGGAATGTGTCAATCGACCCACCGTGGCGGCCACTCTGAGTACATACGCATCCCGCGGATTCGTCGGATCGCGACCGGTGACTTCGGCGATTCTCTTGAGTCGATACCGCACAGTATTTGGATGAACAAACAGCTGCCGGGCACAAGTCTCAACCGCACCTCCACAGTCGAGATATGCGTCCAAAGTGTCGGTGAGAACACCTCCGGCGGCCGCCAGCGGCGCGACCAGATGGTCGTTCAGAGCGGTGACCGCGGCGTTGTCCCCGAGCAGTGCGCGCTCGGGTAACAACTCGGCGGCGTGAACGGGCCGAGGGGCGCCCCGCCAGCCGGCGACCGCCTGCATCGCAGCGAGCGCCTCGACGGCACTGAAGTGCGCCGCACCCAGCGTCGGCGTGGTCGGCCCGATGATCACCGGCTCGTCCGAGAACTTGCCGAGCAGGTCGGTCATGAAACTCGAGTGCCCCGACCCCTCCTGGAGTTCGCCGCTGACGACCATCACGAGCCGCGAACCCTGCACCACGGCGAGGGCGGCGCGACCGTGCTTCTGCGCGATGGTGTGGACCGTGCCGACGACGGAGACCCGTTCGTCCTCGGGGGGAGTGCCGACGATGACGGTGGCGGGGGCGGTGGCGTCCCAGTTGAGGGTCGCCGCCCGCGACAACATGTCCGAACCCGTGTCACCACGGACCACGGCGTCGACCACGAGTGCCTCGAGCCGGGTGTCCCACGCACCGCGGGACTCCGCGGCACTCGCGTACACCGAGGCGGCCGCGAAACCCAGTTCGCGGCCGTAACGGAGGACGGCCTCGGTGAGGGCGATCAGCTGCTGGTCGTTGCGGGCGAGCGCCGGGAGCCACTGCTCGAAGAACTCCATCGCCACGCGGACCATGTCCACCGTCTGGCTGAGGGTGAGCCTGCGCGCGAGATCCTGCGGAATCACCTGGAACGCGTCCAGGCTGAACCGGATGTCGCTGTCCGGGTTCTTGAGCCACTCGAGGAAGTTGACGACCGCCGTCTGAACCAGCAACTGCACGTTGGAGCGTTGAGCGGCATCGAGGTCGTCGAAGAACGGCAGTTGATCCTGCATCGTCGTGACGGCCTCGGTCGAGAGGCGACCGGAGAACTGTTTGACGCGACGCAACAGTGCGTCGGGCAACGGATCCCGGGTTTGTCGTCTGCGGGAGACCAACGGACTCTGCTCGACCATAGTCAAGAACCTACGCCCACCGCCGCCCGTGTAGTCCGACGGACACACGGGCGGCGGTGGGGAGGATCTCGGCGTTACGCGCTGCCGGTGTCSGYRTASGAGACGGCCGCGGCGCGGACGTCGTCGATGCGGTACCGGTTGGCGGCYTCGACGGCCTTGGAGCGGTCGAGGGTGCCTTCGCCGGCGAGGGCGGACAGSACGGCGACGACGATGGATTCGGCGTCGACGTTGAAGTACCGGCGGGCGGCGGGGCGGGTGTCGGAGAARCCGAACCCGTCGGTGCCGAGGGTGGTGTACGAGCCGGGSACCCACTGGCGGATCTGRTCGGCGACGGCGCGCATCCAGTCCGAGGCCGCCACGAACGGGCCGGCGGCGTCGGACARSGCCTGCGTGACATACGGCAGCGGGGCGTCGGTGCCCGGGTCGCGCAGGGCCTGCTTCTCCCGTTCGATGCCGTCGCGGCGCAGTTCACCCCAGGAGGTGACCGACCACACGTCGGCGGCCACACCCCACTCGTCGGCGAGCAGTTCCTGGGCCCGCAGCCCCTCCGGCATGGTGACACCGGAGACCAGAATCTGGGCCCTAGGCGCGGAGCCTGCGGAGTGCCCGTGTTGAGGCGCGGAGCCTGCGGAGTGCCCATTATTAGGCGTGGAGCCGCCCGAAGCCTGCGATTTCTTGAACAGGTACATGCCCTTGAGCAGTCCGTCGACGTTGAGGTCGGCGGGTTCGGCGGGCTGGGAGTAGGGCTCGTTGTAGAGGGTGATGTAGTAGAAGATGTCCTCGCCACCGAACCCGTCCACGCCGTCGGTGCCGCCGTACATCCGGCGCAGACCGTCCTTGACGA
>NZ_JBFUGT010000558.1:0-2263 GCF_056402775.1 Rhodococcus sp. P3_B8 | reverse complement strand
CCTCGCATTCCTCGCAACGGCCGCCACTGACATTGAATGAGAATCGGCCCGGGCTGTATCCGCGTTCACGGGCAACGGGGTGTGCGGCGAAGAGTTTCCGGATCACATCGAAGAGTCCGGTGTAGGTGGCAAGATTTGAACGTGGAGTCCGCCCGATGGGGGTCTGGTCCACACGCACCAGCCGGTTGATGTGTCCCAGCCCGTGGGCGGCCACGATCGTCGGCTCGGTGTCGTTCTCACGCTCTTCGGCCAGTACGACTGTGGAGTCGTCTGCGTCGTCTCCCCCGGTGTCGGTGACGGGTTCGCTGTCGACGCCGAGGTGTTGGGCGACGACGTCGGTGAGAACCCGGCTCACGAGTGTGGATTTGCCCGATCCGGACACGCCTGTGACCGCGGTGAGCACCCCGAGCGGGATTCGCACCGTCAGATCCCGCAGGTTGTGCATCGTGATGCCGGCGAGTTCGATCCACCTGCTCGGCAGACCGGGCTCGGGGTAACTCTCAGGTGTTCCGAAAAGGTATCGGCGAGTTATGGATTCGGGAACGTGAGCGAGACCGTCCACCTTGCCGCTGTACAGCACCCGCCCGCCGTGCTCCCCGGCTCCGGGACCGACGTCGACGATCCAATCCGCCGCGCGGACGACGTCGAGGTTGTGTTCGATGACGAAGACGGAGTTACCTGCCGCTCGTAGCCGGCGCACGGCGGTGACCAGCGCCTCAGTGTCGGCGGGATGCAGGCCTGCGGACGGTTCGTCGAGGACGTACAGCACTCCGAACAGGCCCGATTGCAGCTGGGTGGCCAGCCGCAGGCGCTGAAGTTCTCCCGGCGAGAGCGTGGTGGTCGAGCGGGCAAGGCTCAGGTAGCCCAGCCCGAGTTCGATCAGACCCGCGAGGCGTCCGCGAAGGTTGTCTACCAGCGCCGCGGACGCGCGTTCGGTTGCGTCGCTTGCGTCGGAACCGCGGGATGCGACGACGGCGTCGAGGACCGAGGCCAGATCGGCCAGTGACAGTTCCGTGGCGTCGGCGATGTCGAGGCCGGCAAACCGTACGGCCAGCGCCTCGGGGCGCAGCCGTTTGCCGTTACACGCACTGCAGGGCCGGGACACCAGATATCGGGCGACCTTCGCCCGCTGGGTTGCGCTCTTCGTCGTCGCGAAGGTGTGAAGAACGTAGGTGCGGGCGCTCGAGAACGTCCCCTGGTAATCGCGCACCATCTTGCCCGGGTCGCGCACGGGTGACACCGTGACCGTGGGTTGTTCCTCGGTGGTGAGGATCCACTCGCGCTCGTCTTCCGGAAGCTCGGACCAGGGGCGGTCCACGTCGATACCGAGTGTGTCGAGGATGTCGCGGTAGTTCTTGCCCAGCCAGGCGCCGGGCCAGGCGGCGACGGCACCGCCGCGGATACTTCGGCTCGGGTCCGGCACCAGGGCATCGATATCGACGTCGTGGGTACGGCCGAGGCCGTGGCAGGCTGGGCATCCGCCTTCGGGTGTGTTGGGCGAGAACGCGTTCGAGTCGAGAACGGGGGCGTCCGGCGGGTAGGTGCCGACTCGGGAGAACAGCATCCGCAGCACGTTCGAGATGTGGGTGAGGGTGCCGACCGACGATCGGGCGGAGGTGTGACCGCGGGCCTGCTGCAAGGCGACCGCCGGTGGAAGCCCGGTGATGTCCCCAACCCTGGGCGCTCCGATCTGATCCATCAGCCGGCGTGCGTACGGGGTGACGGACTCGAGGAACCGCCGTTGTGCTTCAGCGTAAACGGTGCCGAAGGCCAACGACGACTTCCCCGATCCCGAGACCCCGGTGAACGCGACGATGCAGTCCCGGGGAATGAACACATCGACGTGGGCGAGGTTGTGTTCGCTGGCGTCGAACACTGCGATTCCGTTGAATTCCTGGGCACGTAACGGTTCAGCGTGCGGTCCGGGATCGAAGGTGGGCACAACTGCTCCAGGTGTCGGTTCGTGCTCGGACAGGTTACGTCCCAGTCTTACTCGAGGGGTGGAACCATGTGTACTGGCGACGCTCTTTCGGGGAGAGTCCGCCCCAGTATTCCGGCCCGACCAATGCCATCAGCTCACCTGTACCAACTTGATCGCCGCGGCCTCGATGGTGTCTTCGGAGAGCAGGACCTCGAGGGCGGCATCGCCGAGCGGGATGAAACTGTCCTCACTGGCTACCCGCGCGAGACGGCCGGTGAAACCTTCGTCGATCAGGGCGGTGACGACGCCCTCCGCGACGCCCCCGGAGGATCGGGTTTCGTC
>NZ_JBFUGT010000557.1:0-2271 GCF_056402775.1 Rhodococcus sp. P3_B8 | reverse complement strand
GCTGGGACCTGTACCTCGACCCGCAGATGGTCGCGGACGGGCAGTGGCGCTGGTGTGTCACCGACGCCGGCCTGCCCGGTATCGAGCACATTCCGCTGACCAACTACGCCGGGTGGTTCGTCGTCGCGGCCGTGATGGCCGTCGCCGTGGACCGCATCGACCGTCGACTGGACGCCGGGACCCGGCACCGTGACGGTGTCCCGATCGGGTTGTTCCTGTGGACGTGGCTCGGTTCGGCGCTGGCCCACTCGGTGTTCCTGGGCTCTCCCGAGTTGCGGTATTCGGCGATCTACGGGTGGTTGGCGATGGGAATCCTGGGAGTTCCGCTGCTCGTGTCGCTGCTTCGGCCGCGCGCCCGGCGACCCGGGACCCACGACACGCACCCTCACGCCTGACACCGATCCACTCCCCTGGCACGATACGACTGTGCAGCCGCCCTCAGTTCCGACCTCGACCCGCTCGCGGAGGGCTTTGTCCCTCGCGGCCCTCGGGCTCCTCCTCGTGCCCCTCCTCGCGGGATGCCTGCGGGTTCAGGTGTCGATGGGGGTGTCCGCCGACGACCGGGTCTCCGGCCAGATCGTGGCCGCCGCCGTGCCGGCGAACGATCAGGACAAGGGCCCGCAACTCACTCCGCCCGACTCGCTGTCGGACAAGGTGCGCGTCCAGGAGTACAAGAAGGACGGGTACGTCGGCAGCCAGGCGTTCTTCAGCGACCTCACGTTCGGCGACGTGCAGCAGCTCGGCACCATGTCGGAGCAGGCCAACGGGAGTTTCCAGATCTCGCTCCAGCGGACCGGCGACCTCGTGACCCTCGACGGGAAGGCCGATCTCAGTTCGGTCCCCGCGCAGGGCACGGACGTGCAGTTCACGATCGCCTTCCCGGCGCGCGTCGCCACCACCAACGGCACCCGCGAGGGCGACTCGATCGTGTCGTGGAAACTTCCCGCCGGCGACACCTCGACGATCCGCGCCGAGGTGCGCTACTCGGACCCGAGCACCCGCAGCTTCGCGGGCTGGGCGGGCATCATGGCCGGCGTGACGCTGGGCGTCGCCGTGATCGTCGGTGCGCTGGCCTGGATGGCCCGCAACAAGGATCCGGTGATCGGCAGCGGTCGCGCACGGGACCACTCGGAGGTGTGACCTCTCGCCCGATCGAGCGGGTCGTCCGGATCGGCTCCCTGATCTCGGTTCTCGGACTCGCCACCACCGTCGTCAACCTGTGCCGCGCCCCGCGCCTCCCCACGGCGGCCCGCCCGGTCACCGAACCCGTCACCGTCTGCATCCCGGCCCGGGACGAACGTGACCGGCTGCCGGACCTGATCGGTGACCTGCGAGAACAGCGAGGCGTCGACGATCTGCGGGTGTTCGTCTACGACGACGCCTCCACGGACGGGACCGCCGACGTCGCGGACGCTGCGAGCGGCGCGGACCCCCGCTTCTCCGTGGTGCGGGGGACCGCGGAACCGCCGCCGGGCTGGGTGGGCAAACCCGCGGCCTGCCATCGGCTGAGTGAGCACGCCTTCGCCCGGGGCCGCGGCGACGGCGGGATACTCGTGTTCCTCGACGCCGATGTGCGGTTGCGTCCGGGTGCCCTGAAGGCCGCCTGCGCCGCACTGCGCGAGTCCGAGGCCGCGCTGGTCTGCCCGTGGCCGTTCCAGCAGGCGGGGTCGGTGACCGAGGCGCTGGTGCAGCCGCTGCTCGCGTGGTCGTGGGCGGCGACGCTGCCGATCCGCGTGGCCGGACGGTCGCGGCGCCCGTCGACGGCGGTGGGCTGCGGGCAGTTCATGGTGTTCGATTCCGCCGCGTACCGCAGGGTCGGAGGTCACCGGGCCGTCGTGGACAGCGTGATCGAGGACCTCGACATCGCGCGGCTGCTCCGCACTCGGGGTCACGCGACCGCACTGGTCGTGGCCGGCCGGTCGGCGTCGTGCCGGATGTACGAGGACGCCGGCGCGCTGCGCCGCGGTTACGACCGCTGGCTGTGGACGGCATTCGGCTCCCGCCTCGGCGCCGCGGCGGTCCTCGGTGCGGCGAGTGTGGCGTACCTCGCGCCGCCGGTCGCGTTCGCGGCCGGACGGGGACGCGTGCGCCGGTGGGGTGCGGTGGGATATCTCGCGGCCACGACGTCGCGGCTGTGCGCCCGGGCACTCGAACGCGGTGGCCGCCTCACCGCCGCCGACGTGGCCGGGGCGGTCGCGCACCCGCTGTCCGTCGCCGCGGTGACGGCACTGACGGTGTCGTCACACCGCAATCACCGCCGCGGGCGCACCC
>NZ_JBFUGT010000556.1:0-2275 GCF_056402775.1 Rhodococcus sp. P3_B8 | reverse complement strand
GTCCAGAACCGCCATCCGGGTGGACGCGCTGCCGGTGATGGTGCTCTCACCGACGCCGGTGACGAGCATCTGCCGCCACTTCGCTTCGTCGAACTGCAGGGGATGAGTGACGGACAGGAACTTCTCGATGGTGCGCRGGAACCGCATCGGGTCGTCGCGGAACGGGAAATGGCCTGCGCCGCGGAAGATCTCGAGGTGTGATCCGGGCATCGCCGCGTGTGCGAGGTGGGCGTGGCTCACCGGGATGACGGCGTCCTGATCGCCCCAGATGAGCTGCACCGGGAGGTTCTCGGTCAGATAACATCGGTCGAGCATGGTGACGACCTGGCCGCGCCAGTCGACGACCGCGCGCAGGGTGCGCAGATACGCCTCGTAGGCGGTGGGGTCGTACAGCTCCGCGAGCACACGTACCAGGTCGGGTGTGTCGTGCAGCATCGCACCGGGACGCAACCGCGTTCCGTTCAGCTGGCTCAACACGTTGCCCACCAGACGCACGGTGGGCATGGCGCCGGGAATGCGCAGCAGTTTCAGCGCCTCGTTGACCACCGGAACCGACGCGAGCCGGAGCAGCGGGTGAACGTCCTTGGTGACGCCGCCGGCCGAGACCAGGACGAGCCGGTCGACCATCTGCGGGAACTGGTAGGAGAACTGCATCGCGACACCGCCGCCGAGGGAGTGGCCGACGACGGTGACCTTGTCGATGCCCAGGGTGGAGAGCAGGTCGCGCATGCCGTTGGCGTACGCCGCGACCGAGTAATCGGCCCGCGGCTTGTCGGAGCGTCCGTGGCCCAGCAGATCGGGGGCGATGACGGTGTAGTTCTTGGCGAGGTGCGGGATAATTTCGGTCCAGGTGGACGAGTTGTCGCCGATGCCGTGGATCAGCAGAAGTGCGGGACCCTCGCCTGCCATGCGGAACGCGCGGCGGTAGCCGTGGATTGTGCGGAACATCATGCGGGTTTCGGCGTTCGGAACGGGCCTGAGCTTACGAATGCGAGTGTCGCTCATGTCGCCTCCTGAACTAGGTGCACTCCCGAATGTTGACAGCTCAATCATCCGCTTCATCTCGACGCTATTGCACCGCTCTCGGCCGAACAACTGGACCGTGCGGTCGCACAGTGTCCGCGTGGCGACCGCACAACAGCTCCTCGGTCACGCCCCGCCCGGTGATCCCCCCTCCTCGTCGGAGTCGCCGCCCTCGCCGTCCTGCAGGGCCTGTTCGGCGAGGAAACGCTCGAATTCTGCACCGAGTTCGTCACCACTCGGCAGGTCTTCTTCGCTGGCCAGGAGCGTGGACTGCTGTTCTTGAGCCGTTACGTACGCATCGTACTGGCGTTCCAGGGCGTGGACGACGGTTTGTACCTCCTCGTTACCCGCGATGTGCTCGTCGACCTGTTCGCGGACGCGTGCGGCGGCCTCGCCGAGCGCGGCCAGCGGCAGGTCCAGGTCGGTGACGTCACTCACATTCTCGAGGAGGGTCTCGGCGGCGCCCGGATAGTCCGTCTGAGCCAGGTAATGGGGGACGTGAACCGAGAACCCGACCGACTCGTGCCCGTGCTGCGCCATCCGCAACTCGATCAGCGAGGACGCGCTGCCGGGAACCTGCAGTTCGCCGGACCAGCGCTGGTGATCCTTGATCAGGTCCTTGTTGGTGGAATGCGCGGTCACCCCGAGCGGGCGGGTGTGCGGGATGGCCATCGGAATGGCATTGATGCCCACGGTCCGGCGCACACCGAGCTGCTCGGCCAGCAGGCGGACCGCCGTGGTGAACCGCTCCCAGCGCAGGTCGGGCTCCATGCCGGCCAGCAGCAGGAACGGGGTGCCCGCCGTGTCCTTCAGCGCATACAGGTTCAGCTCGGGCTGGTCGTAGTCCGAGAAGTGATCGGCCTTGAACGTCATGGTGGGCCGCCGTGAGCGGTAATCGACGAGTTCGTCGACCGCGAAGGAGGCGACCAGCTCGCTCTCCAGGCTCTCCCGGAGATGCGTCGTGGCGAGTTTGACGGCGTGGCCTGCGTCGGAGAAGCCCTCGAGTCCGTGGATCAGTACAGGTCCCTGGCCGTCCGCGGAGGACAGCTGCGGTGCCGGGAACTCCAGCTCGTACATCTTCGACTGTTCGTCCATTACAGACCCGCGAGCCCGGCTACTACCTCGAGCCGACCGTGCTCGGCGGAGTCGTCGACGACATGACCATCGCCCGGGAGGAGATCTTCGGCCCGGTGGTTTCGCTGATGCCGTTCGACGACGAAGCCGAAGTGTTGCGCCGCGCGAACGACACCAC
>NZ_JBFUGT010000555.1:0-2283 GCF_056402775.1 Rhodococcus sp. P3_B8 | reverse complement strand
GTCCGCCACTGCGCGGTCACCGACATCGAGAGCACCGGCGGCACCATTACCGGAGTCGTGACCGAACACGGACGCATCAAGACCGACACCGTGGTCTGCGCCGCCGGAGCCTGGTCGGCCGGCATCGGCAACATGCTCGGGGTGAACATCCCCGTCGTTCCCGTCCGCCGACAGATCGCCTTCACCGAGCCGCTGTCCGAGTTGCCCGAATCCTCGCCGTCGCTGACCATCGACTTCCCGTCGAACTTCTACTTCCACCCGGAAGGCAAAGGCCTGCTTCTGGGCTGGTCCGACCCGAACGAGCGCGAGGGATTCAACCTCAAGTTCGAACTCGAGGACTGGCTGATGGGACTGGGCGCCATCGCCGAGACCCGGGTGCCGGCCGTACTGGACTACGGCATCAGCACCGGTTGGGCCGGCCTCTACGAGGTCACCCCCGACCGCAACCAGATCATCGACCGCTCCACCGAGGTCGAAGGCCTGCTCATCGCCACCGGATACTCCGGCCACGGCTTCCTGATGGGCCCGGCGACCGGCGAGATCGTGCGCGACCTCTACCACGGCAAAGAGCCCGGATACGACATCAGCTCGTTCGCCCTGGACCGTTTCGCGCAGGCCGGTATCGGCGCAGGCGAAACAAACATCGTCTGACCCCACCCGTTGCACCGCCCAGCAGAAGACGATCACCTGCCCCTCAGGAGCCGGATTCATGGCCGAACAGATCGATGATCACTTCACCACCACCGTCGCCGCGATGGCCGATACGACACGTCCGGGAGCGAGCGATCACGACCGGCCCGTCGAGACAGCGTCGAGCCTGTCCGTGCAGCAAACCCTGGACCTGTTCGATTCTCAATTAGGCAGTCGGCACCTGGATCTGGTTGCCCGACGGCTTCGCGCGAAGGGCAAGGGCTTCTACACGATCGGATCGTCCGGGCACGAAGGGAACGCCGTCGTCGCGGGAGCCCTCCGGCCGACCGATCCGGCGCTGCTGCACTACCGTTCCGGAGCCTTCTTCCTCGAACGTGCCCGGCAGGTCCGGGGCAGCAACCCGCTGCGCGATGTTCTTCTCGGCGTCGTCGCAGCCACCGAGGAACCGATGTCCGGCGGCCGGCACAAGGTGTTCGGCCGCCACGACCTCAATATCATTCCCCAGACCTCGACGATCGCCTCTCACCTGCCCCGGGCGGTCGGCGTCGCCTTCTCCATCGCCCGCGCCACCAAATTGAACGTGTTCTCCGCGTGGCCCGAGGACGCGGTCGCGGTCTGCAGTTTCGGCGACGCCTCGGCGAATCACTCGACCGCGGTCGGCGCGATCAACACCGCCATCCACTCGGCCTTCCAGGGCCTTCCGCTTCCGCTGTTGGTCGTCTGCGAAGACAACGGCATCGGCATCAGCACCAAGACGCCGAAGGGGTGGATCGCCGCGAACTTCGGCAACCGTGAAGGTCTCGAGTACTTCACGGTCGACGGATCCGACCTCCCGATGGCCTACGCCACCGCGAAGCATGCCGCCGACTGGGTTCGCAGGCACCGCAAGCCGGCGTTCCTGCACCTGCGCACCGTCCGGTTGATGGGTCACGCCGGCTCCGACTTCGAAGCCGCCTATCGCACCACCAGCGAGATCACCGCCGACTTCGACCGGGATCCGGTGCTGTGCACGGCGAAACTCCTCATCGAGCGCGGACACCTGAGCCCCACCGACATCCTCGACCTCTACGAGAACAAGCGCGCCGAAGTCGACGCGCTCGCACAGGAAGTCGGCGAGCTGCCGCAACTCGACAGTCCCGCCGCAGTGATGCGGCCACTGACCGAGGGCCTCGACGAGGCGATCGACGCCGAACCGCGACGGACCTACCCGGCCCGCCGAGCCCAGATCGTCGGATCCCCGCTTCCCGAGGAGGAAGGTCCGCTCACCCTCGCTCTCGCGATCAACCGTGCCCTGCTCGATGTGCTCATCGAGTATCCCGAGGCGCTGGTGTTCGGTGAGGACGTCGCCCGCAAGGGCGGGGTGTACGGGGTGACCCGGGGTCTGATGAAGAAGGCGGGGTCGGCGCGGGTGTTCGACACGCTCCTCGACGAGCAGGCGATCCTGGGTCTCGCGCTGGGCGCGGGGGTGTCCGGACTACTGCCGTTCCCGGAGATCCAGTACCTGGCGTATCTGCACAATGCGGCCGATCAGATCCGGGGGGAGGGTGCGACGTTGCAGTTCTTCTCCGACCGTCAGTACCGCAATCCGATGGTGGTGCGGGTTGCCGGGTACGGGTATCAGAAGGGGTTCGG
>NZ_JBFUGT010000554.1:0-2339 GCF_056402775.1 Rhodococcus sp. P3_B8 | reverse complement strand
TCATATCCCTACGGATCCCCCTCGCATCCATGGCGGGTGTTGGGAGTAGTCGGGGCCTGGGAGCGCGATATCCGCCGCCCCCCAGATCAGCCGCGGGCAGCGTGACTTGGGTCCCCAGAGATGGTGACTCGCATTCGATAGTTTCCGACTCGCCGCGAACGGAATCGTACGGGCGCGGCGACGCGAAGAAGTTCACGGCGAGGGTGGGGACGGGGCTCAGTGGAGGCCTTCGCGGAGCCGGCCAGCGGGGGAATTCCGATGTTTCGGAACGGATGCCCACGGGCACGCCGGGAGTATGACGACCGAACACGGAACGACGCACCACTCCGAATCCGGGTCGGCGGGGGACTGTCCGCTTCCGCCTCTGAGGTCCGGTGGCCGCTTGCATATCGTCGAAGGGCGGCCGTGGCGGCGGGCCCTCGACTGTGTAGTGGCCGGCGGTGGGGAGGGGAGAAGGCCATGGCACGGGGTAACGAACCCCCACGATCTGGATCTGCTGCTCGTTGTGCTCTCGACAGATCCCCGCATGGTGTTGTGCGTGGACGTTGTGGACGGAGATGCGGCCGACCGCGGTGGCAATATCGTAGTTTGTCCTTCCGCGACGGTGCTATTCCGCCACGGCATTATGTTCGATGCTGTGAAAAAGCGTTCAGGACTCAATGTTCGGATGTACGAAAGTTACCGCGGGGCGGACGCGCATGCGATATTGGACGCACTCGACAAGGAGTATCACCTCGATACACCGTGGTTCACCCCCGCGCGGTGGCTCGATGGCCACGGGGTCGACTTCTAGCTGGGTGCCGGACGGGGACTTCACCGGCATCCTCCGGGTTGATTGTCGGCTCTCGAAGGTTCGTGACCGGCGCTTGCTTAGCTTGAACCCGTGGCTGGATCGGCTCGTCGAACCGTGTCTCAAACCTTCAGCCCGCCGCTGTGTCTTCGATCAGAGTTCGGCGACTTCACCGTTTGTGACCACGGTATGGCTCGATCCCGCTTGGGAACCGATTCCGGCTGAAAGGAGAAGTGCGACACTTCAACGCCGGCGGAGATCCCGGCTGTCTGAGCTAGAACACCGTGATCGTGCCCGTGATCGTGCCGGTGGGGCGACCCCTCAACGCCCCACCGGTTTGCGGGTGGTCGGTGGCTGAAGAGTCAATGTCGACCGTCGCATTGGCGGGGCCGGCGGTCACGGGCCGCGGGTGCTGGGAACCGAGTGGTCGGCGCTCACCGCGGCGGAGTCGCTTGGTGTGCCTTCGTCGGTCCGCTTCCGTCATACCACCCCACACACCATAGGGTTCACCCACAGTGAGCGCGTGATCGCGGCACTGCTCGAGCACGGGGCAGGGCAGGCAGATCTGCCGGGCCTGCGCTTCGCGTCGGTCGCGGGCGTGGCCGCGTTCGGCGTCGGGTGAGAAGAACACTGCCCAATCGTTTCCCCGGCACGCGGCACGCGCCTGCCAGTCACCGGAATCGCGTGGGACGTTGTCCCTGCGCGTGGCGGGATCGTCGAGGGGCGGCGAATGCGGCATCTTGTTCATTTGAACACCGCCGGCGTCATGGGACCCGCACGGCGCGGAGGGGCCGCAAGGCGGGGTTCCTGCTGCTCTCTCCGGCCGTCAACGGTCGATTGCCGGGACAGGACGTGCTCGGCTGCGTTGGCTACGCTGGCGTGGTTGCGGCGGGCAATGTCGAGGAGAGCATCAAAGGCGGCGTCCTGGCTGCAACCATGCTGTTTGGCCAGGAGTGTTGCCGCGGCGGACAGTAGCTGTGCGTCCGCGTTGTCCGAAGGGTCCCGTCCGGCTACCGCAGAGGTGTCAGTTGGCACGGAGAGTCCTTTCGCTGCATAGGCGGTCCAGGCGGCCTGGGCGGCCACGCATCACCGCCGGCGCGGTGGGTTCACTCTTCAGAGTCGTCGGCGAGACGCACAGAGAACACCGACATTCACCTAGTCATACCTAGGCCGCGTCGTGTCTGTCGGGACGACCCGAGACGAGACTCCACAAATTTGGAGCGGCGACTGTGACAGGACACGTCGAAGGTCTTCGCGGCGGGCTGGTTGTCGAGCGCGGCAGGCGCCTCACGCGCCGGCTTGCTGCGGCGCTGTGTCCGACTACATCTTGGCGTAGCGGGCCATGGCGAAGCTGTAGAGGCCGTAGGTGATGATGCCGAGGCCGGCCGCGACGAGGAGGGCCACTCCGTAGGGTTGGGCGCCGACGGTTTTGAAGGCGCCGTCGAGTCCCGAGGCCTTATCGGGCTCGGATTGACTGACGGCGAGGATCACCAGCAACCCGATGGCGGCGACGGCCAGACCTTTCGCGATGTATCCGACCGTGCCCAGT
>NZ_JBFUGT010000553.1:0-2341 GCF_056402775.1 Rhodococcus sp. P3_B8 | reverse complement strand
TCTCCATCCTCACCACCATCTTCCAGCTCTTCGGGCTCGGATTCGGATTCGCCGGACCCGCCTTCTTCTGGACGTGGCCGGTGGTGTTCGTCGGCCAGTTCATGGTGGCGCTCAACTTCGCCGAACTGGCCGCCAGGTACCCCATCTCGGGGGCGATCTACCAGTGGTCACGCCGGATGGGCGGCGAGGTGGTCGGCTGGTTCGCCGGATGGTTCATGATCCTCGCGCAGATGGTGACGGCATCCGCCGCGGCCATCGCGCTGCAGGTCGTGCTCCCGAATGTGTGGAGCGGATTTCAGATCATCGGTGAGGACAGCACGCTGACGTCCGCGAGTGGCGCCGCCAACGCGGTGCTGCTGGGTTCCGTCCTCCTCGTGGTGACCACGTTCATCAACTGCATCGGCGTCAACTGGATGTCCAGGATCAACAACATCGGCGTGACCTGCGAGATCGTCGGTGTCATCGCGGTGATCGGCATGTTCCTCACCCACGCCCAGCGCGGACCGGAGGTCGTGTTCGACACCGGCACCGCCGGGGCGTCACCCGGGTACGGATGGGCGTGGATCGTGTCGGGTCTGATGGCGGCCTACGTCATGGTCGGATTCGGCTCCGCGGGCGAACTCGCCGAGGAGACACGCAACCCGCGCCGGGTCGCGCCGCGCACGATCCGCCTCGCGCTGTCCGTGTCGGCGCTCGGCGGTGGGCTGATGATCATCGGCGCGCTGATGGCTGCACCGAGCCTGACCGACGGCCGTCTTGCCGCCGAGGGCCTGCCGTACGTGCTCTCGTCGATCCTCAGCTCGCCCTGGGGCACACTCCTGCTCGTCGACGTCGCGATCGCCGTGTTCGTCTGCACGCTGGCCATCCAGACGGCGGCGTCGAGGCTGGTGTTCTCGATGGCACGCGACGGACGGCTGCCCGCCTCGCAGATTCTGTCGACGGTGAACACCCGCACCGGAACACCCATCGCGCCCTCCGTCCTGATCGGCCTGGTCTGCATCGGCATCCTCGCGGTCAACGTCGGGAACTCCGCCATCTTCGCGACCCTCTCGAGTGTCTGCATCATCCTGATCTACCTCGCCTACCTGATGGTCACGGTGCCGCTCCTGCTGCGCAGGCTGAAAGGCTGGCCGCACGGAGGACCGCAGGTCGACGCGGACGGACGGAAGCTGTACTCGCTCGGACGGTTCGGCCTTCCCGTCAACATCCTGGCCGTCGGCTACGGAGCGCTGATGGTCGTCAACCTGTCCTGGCCGCGCGCGGAGATCTTCGACCCCAGCGGCGACTACCCCCTCCTGCGGTGGGCCGCCCCCGTCACCGTCGCCGCCGTGGTCGCGCTCGGAGTCGCGTGCTTCCCGCGCGGCCGCACGACCCCCAACCCCGTCACGATCGGAGCCTGACATGACCTCAGTGGACACGTCGACCACCAGTGCCGCGAAGGAACACGCGCGTGCCCAGTCGGGAGTGATCACCGACTCGATGCCGGTGGTCCCGGCGTCGTCCTGGCCGACCCCACCGTCCGACATCGATCCGGCACAGCTCACGTGGGCGGAGACGGTTCCCGGTGGCCGGTACACCACGAAGGTGCTGGGCCGCGGCACGCGACTGCGACTGCGTGACCTCGACGGCCGGGCCTGCGCCCACCTGCTGCTGTACCGGGCGGACGCGCCGTGGGAGCGGCTCAACGTCGCCGACACCGTCAAGGTGCCGTGGCAGGCGTACCTGGGGGCGGGACATCCGCTGCTCTCCGATCAGGGGCGGGTGCTCGCGACGCTCGTGTCGGACGGGTCCGGGCGGCACGACGCCCTCTGCGGCACCACGTCGCTCGCCTCGAACACCGCGAAATACGGTGACGGCAGCCTGCATTCGGCATCCCCCGCCGGCCGTGAACTCTTCACGGTGGCGGCTGCGAAGCACGGACTCGGGCGGCGCGACCTGCCGCCGTCGCTGTCGTTCTTCCACGGGGTGCGGGTGGGGGAGGACGGGGCGCTGAGCAGCATCGGGTCCGCCGGCGCGGACACCGCGGTCGACCTCGTGATCCACCTCCCGGTGATCGTCCTGATCGCCAACACGGCGCACCCGCTCGATCCGTCGCCGACGTACGGCACGACCTCGCTCGAAGTGCTCGCCTGGACCGGCGTCGACGTGGCCGAGCCTGTCGACGCCGACCCGGAGTACCACCGAGCCTTTCTCAACACCGAAGACGTCTGGGCTGCAGCGCAGCGCCAGGGACGGGAGCAGGCATGACCACCACCATCGAGACCGCACCGCTGGTACCGGGAACGGTGATCCTGGACGAGGAAGTCGGCGCCCGCGGCCCCTGGTCTGCCGTCGTCGTGGC
>NZ_JBFUGT010000552.1:0-2343 GCF_056402775.1 Rhodococcus sp. P3_B8 | reverse complement strand
AACGCTGCGGCGCCCTCGGTGCGGAACCTGCCCACCAGGACGTAGAAGGTATTGCGGGAGATGCCCTGCTCTCGGCACAGGCGGGACACGTTCACCCGTGCCCCGCCTGCGACCGCCGAGACCGCGGCCACGATGTCCGGATTCATCGAAAACCCTTTTCCACCCATGCCCGATTGTCACGGGCACGGGTCGTCAGTGTCCTCGATGTCCTGAGACATCAACTGTCCTGCATGTCCTGAACTCAGACATAACCGCCCGCGGTTGACAAGTACTCACGGGTCAGAGCCAGAAGCGCATCAGGTAGTTGCCGTACTGCGCGTAGATCTCCGGCACCCCGGACAGTTCGAACAGCCGGTAGATGACGTCGAAGAACACCACGTTGATCGACGGCACGAACAGCAGCGCCACGAGGATCAGCAGTCCGTACGGCTTGAACTGGTCGACGGACCTCCGAGTGCGCGGCGGCAGGAACGGTTCGAGCGCGGCGTACCCGTCGAGTCCGGGCACCGGCAGGAGATTGAGCACGGTGGCCATCACCTGCAGGAACGCGAGAAAGCTCAGTCCCGTCCAGAACACCTGGTGGTCGCCGCCCAGCCCGAACCAGCGGATCACGGCGAGCAGGACGATCGCGGACACCAGGTTCACGGCGGGTCCGGCGAGCGACACCCGCGCCTGCACCTTCGGCGAGAACAGTCCGGTGCGCAGGTACACGGCGCCGCCGGGCAGCCCGATCCCGCCGAGCGCGATGAACAGCACCGGCAGACCGATCGACAGCAGCGGGTGGCTGTATTTCAACGGGTTGAGCGTGAGGTAGCCGCGTACCTCGACGTCGGTGTCGCCGTGCCGCCACGCCGTGTACGCGTGCGCGAACTCGTGCAGGCAGAGCGTCACCACCCATCCCGCGACCACCAGCAGGAACACCCCGACGTGGCCGAGCACCGACTCCAGTTCGGCGCGCCACGCGAGAACACCGCCGGCGACCGCGACRGCGACGACGAGGAGGAACACCGGACTGGGCCGGACCGCGGTGGTCCGCGCCCTGGGCAGGCTCATCGGACCAGCAACCACTCTTGATCGTGCCGGTAGAACGTCGAACGCTTGACGTCGCGGGGGTTCGGCACGCCGTCCCGGTTCAGCGCCGCCGCGGGCGACCCGAGCTGCACGGCGCGACCCTCGACCCAGCGGCGGGGGAGCCAGCGCCTGCGAGGCTCGACCGACGCCCGCAGACCGGGCATCCGTGGGGTCGGGGTGACGTTCATGCTCGTCGTCGTCCCCGAGAACAGCCGGGTGTCGTCGACGTAGGCCTCGCCGACGAGCGGACCCCCGTCCGGACCCGTGACGGTGGCGCACCCGACGAGCGCGATCCCCGCGTCGTCGCGGATGAGGGGGACCGGCTTGGCCGTCCCCTTCAGCGCGGTGCGGGCGCCGCGGGCGCCGGAGGACAGGTGGTAGGCGTCCGTCGCCTCCGAACGATGCTCCGCGACGTACGCGAGTTCGATGTGCAGGCGATCGGTGCGCATCAACCGGGTCAGGGTGGCCGCGAAGGCGGCGTCGCTGCCCACCACGATCAGTCGCGGATCCACGACGACCTGAAGTTTGGAGAAGACCTCGTCGAAGTCGTCCTTGTCCGGGACGGCAGGTGCGCTCGAGGTCGAAATGGAGCCCAGAGGCAGGGGAAGCGGCACGTCGCCGCAAATGAGCACTACGGGGGTCAACGCCACTCCTCGCCCGGATGTCCCGCCGCGATTTCCGCAGCTTCCCTTTCGGATCATCCTAGTGGCACGCCCGAGATGGCCTCCCCAGCCGTACTGTGGGGTCTGTTCTCCGTGCCCTCGGCTAGACTGTTCCCCCGGCCACTGCCTACGAACGGCAGGACCACGCAGTCGGATACGACTGTACGTCGACCGTAGGAGACAACGTCATGCCGGCAATCGTCCTGATCGGCGCCCAGTGGGGCGACGAGGGCAAGGGCAAAGCTACCGATCTACTGGGCGGACGCCTGCAGTGGGTGGTGCGCTACCAGGGCGGTAACAACGCCGGACACACAGTGGTTCTTCCGAACGGCGACAAGTTCGCTCTGCATCTGATCCCGTCCGGAATCCTCACTCCGGGCGTCACGAACGTCATCGGCAACGGTGTCGTGGTGGACCCAGGAGTGCTGCTCACCGAACTCGCCGGACTCGACGAGCGGGGCGTGGACACCAGCCGCCTGCTGCTCTCGGCCGATGCGCACCTGATCATGCCGTACCACGTGGCCATCGACAAGGTCACCGAACGCTTCCTCGGGGCCAAGAAGATCGGCACCACCGGCCGCGGCATCGGGCCCTGCTACCAGGACAAACT
>NZ_JBFUGT010000551.1:0-2349 GCF_056402775.1 Rhodococcus sp. P3_B8 | reverse complement strand
CTGCTCACCGGCACCGACACCGACGAGCGGTGGGACGATTCGGCGGAGCGCACCGAGATCGGCGCGTTCGAACAGCTCGCCCAGGATCTGAGCATGGGCTTCGACGGCAGCGACCAGCTCTACGGTTTCGCCCACCACCAGCTGCACACCACCTGGCTGGGCACGTCGACCGGGATCCGGCGCCGGTTCGCCCAGCCGACCGGGTCGGTCGAGATCAACGGCAAACGCGGCGACGCCAGCGCCTGGGTGGGCACCAGCACCAAGGACTTCACGGATGTGGCCAGCGTGAAGTTGCTCCAGGACCTGTCGACGCGCCTCGACTGGGCCCGCAACCGGGTGGAGTTGCCCGCCGGCCGTTACGAGACGATCCTGCCGCCGTCCGCGGTCGCGGACCTCATGATCTACCTCATGTGGACCATGGAGGGCCGGGCCGCGGAAGAAGGGCACTCCGCCCTGTCGGCGCCCGGGGGCACCCGCATCGGGGAGAAGCTGAGTGCGCTGCCCCTCACCCTCTACTCCGATCCGGCCGCGCTCGGCGTGGAATACACACCGTTCGTCGTCACCGGGTCGTCGTCCGAATCGGTGTCCGTCTTCGACAACGGGATGGACGCGGGCCGGGTCGACTGGATCCGTGACGGCACCGTCAATGCGCTCGCGTACCCGCGGGCGGCGGCGAAGGAATTCGGCGCCGACGTGACCGTGCCCGGCGACAACCTGATCCTCGACGCCGGCGGTTCGGTGTCACTCGATCAGATGGTGGCCGAGACCGAACGCGGGCTGCTGCTGACCACCCTCTGGTACATCCGGGAGGTCGACCCCGCCACCCTGCTGCTCACGGGACTGACGCGGGACGGTGTCTACCTCGTCGAGAACGGGAAGGTCACGGGCGCCGTGAACAACTTCCGGTTCAACGAGAGCCCCCTCGACCTGCTGCGGAGGGTCACCCAGGGCGGAGCCACCGAGCGGACGCTGCCCCGGGAATGGAAGGACTGGTTCACCCGAACCGCGATGCCGCCGTTGCGTGTCCCGGACTTCCACATGTCGTCGGTCAGCAAGGCGCTCTGAGTCGCGGATCCTATGCGGACGCTCGTCTAGGTGACAGCCCGTACTGTTTCCGTTATAAATGCTGCAGACATCGCGCATATGAGATTGCTCACTCCAGAGCAGTTTCGCCGCGCATGTCATATTCAGGTCTCCAGAGAACGGGGCCGAAACTCACCGTAGCGCCGCGTGGCCGGCGCATGCGCCGAGTACGTCCCTTGCCCGTCTGACCAGGAGGTTTCATGCACTCCGATACCACCACCCGCGAACTGCTCCACGACCACACCAAGGTCACGAGACGGTTCGCTCTCGCCGACGTGGCACTGACGACGTTCGTCTGCCTCGTCTGCGCCACCGGAATCGGCATCATCACCGGTTCAGTTCTCGCCGCCGCGACAGGAGGACTGATCGTCGCCCTCGCCACGGCACTGATGGTGGCAGCGGTATGACCGCGCCCAGACATCAGCGAAGCACCACAACCCAGGAGATCACCGTGTCGAACGACGTACTCGAGGCCGCACCGCCCGCACATCCGATTCCGCACCGTCACCCCGACGGACGCGAGGTTCTCGCCACCGCGAAAGGCATCCTCATCGCCACCCGCGGTTACGGCGACGCCGAGGCATTCGAGGAATTGCTCGACGTCTCCCGGCATCACCACGTCAGCGTGATGCGGGCAGCGAAGTCGTTGGTGGAGTTGGCGACTCGGCGACAGCCGTGCCCCTCCGTGACGACGCCCGCACCGTCGTACGCCCTCGAGTTCAAGGAATGGACGACGCTACTGGCGCGGTGACACCGTTCCTGTCCGCCCGGGTGAGACGCTGGTAGCCCCGGTGTGTGAGCCATTCGAGTGGCCCCCGATCGAACCGCCGCAACCACAGGCGTGACACGACGATCAGCGTCGCCGAGACGGCACCGAACAACACGATGGTCGCCGGAACGACGGTGGCGCCGTTCAACCGGGCCGCGAGGCCGAATCCCCAGCCGTAGCAGACGATCGAGCACAGGATGTTCTGCAGCACATAGCAACTGAGCGCAGTGCGGCCGACTCCCGAGAGCGCCCGACCGGCCGGGCCGGGTTCGCGTCCGTCGGCGTAGCGGTGCGCGATCGCGGCGAGTAGCCCCAACGCCACCACCGGAGCGGTCCCGTACCTGCCGAGGATCAGGCCTACGTCTCCGCCGAACAATCCGAGCGCGAAGTCCAGCGGAAGTGCGATTGCCAGGCCCGCGACCATCAGGCGCCGACGCAAGTCGCCGCGGTCCGGGTCGAGGACGCGCGCACCGTAGAGGTGTGCGCCGACGAGGAAC
>NZ_JBFUGT010000550.1:0-2369 GCF_056402775.1 Rhodococcus sp. P3_B8 | reverse complement strand
CCTCCGGGCTGCGACGACCTGCGACTTCGATGCCCTGGCGATCGATGCGCGAATCAGGACCGGGACGCAAACTCGACAGTTTGAAGAAGACGAGGGAACCCTCGCCGTAGCGGATGACGCCGTGGCGCCACCCGGTGTCCCCCGGGGCAGGCGTCACCCGGAGGATCGCCGCGGTACCACCGCGGCGCAGTACTGCAAGCCGATACAAAAAGACCGCGACGAAGGCCGCGAGCAGCACAACCAGAATGATCAACACAGTCATTCCGATTGTCACTGTTCGTCGGCTCCGTCGCGGTCTTTCTCGTGCAGCCTAAGCGCGCTCTACAGCGCGGATCCGACCCTTGGCGACAGCAATCGCCTCGAGATCGTCTCCACTCTCTGCGAGCACGGCCTTGGCCGCTTCCACATCGATGTCCTCGGCCAAGTCGGCTGACTCGGCGAGGATCGTGACTGTCTTCGCGGTCACGGACAGGAACCCGCCGTGCACAGCAGCGACGATACGCTCACCGTCGGCCGTCGTGATCGCAACCACTCCGGCCTCGACCAGCTGTCCGAGAACCGGCTCATGCCCAGGCATGACACCGATCTCGCCCTCGGTCGTCTGTGCGCTGACGAGAGTCGCCGAACCAGACCACAACCGTCGCTCCACGGCGACGAGTTCCACGGTCATCTCAGCCATCGTCGACTACTTCCCGGCGATCTTCTTGGCTGCAGCCTCGACGTCGTCGAGTCCACCACAGCTGTTGAATGCCTGCTCGGGCAGGTGATCGAACTCGCCCTTGCAGATGCGGTCGAACGCCTCGATGGTGTCGCGAAGCGGCACCACGGAGCCGGGCTCACCGGTGAACTTCTCGGCGACGATGAAGTTCTGGCCGAGGAACTTCTGCAGACGGCGGGCACGGCCGACGAGCACCTTGTCCTCTTCCTGCAGCTCGTCCATACCGAGGATGGCGATGATGTCCTGCAGTTCCTTGTACTTCTGCAGGATGCGCTTGACCTCGTTGGCGACCCGGAAGTGCTCGGCACCGACGATGCCGGGCTCCAGGATGCGGGAGGTGGAGGTCAGCGGGTCCACAGCGGGGTAGATACCCATCTGCGAGATCGGACGCGACAGCTCGGTGGTGGCATCGAGGTGCGCGAACGTCGTGGCCGGCGCCGGGTCGGTGTAGTCGTCGGCGGGCACGTAGATCGCCTGCAGCGAGGTGATGGAGCGACCACGCGTCGAGGTGATGCGCTCCTGCAGCTCACCCATCTCGTCAGCCAGGGTCGGCTGGTAACCCACGGCCGAAGGCATACGACCGAGCAGGGTCGACACCTCGGAACCGGCCTGGGTGAAACGGAAGATGTTGTCGATGAACAGCAGCACGTCCTGGCCCTGGACGTCGCGGAAGTACTCCGCCATGGTCAGCGCGGACAGGGCGACGCGCATACGCGTTCCCGGCGGCTCGTCCATCTGGCCGAAGACGAGGGCGGTGTCCTGGAGGACGCCCATCTCTTCCATCTCGAGGTGAAGGTCGGTGCCCTCACGGGTGCGCTCACCGACGCCTGCGAACACCGAGGTTCCGGAGAACTCGCGGGCGATACGGGTAATCATTTCCTGGATCAGAACGGTCTTGCCGACACCGGCACCACCGAACAGACCGATCTTTCCACCCTTGACGTACGGGGTGAGGAGGTCGATGACCTTGATGCCGGTCTCGAGGATCTCCGTCTTGCCCTCGAGCTGGTCGAAGGCCGGTGGCTTGCGGTGGATGCCCCACTGCTCGCCGTCGCGACCCGTGCCGGGAGCGTCGAGGCAGTCGCCCAGTGCGTTGAACACGTGGCCCTTGACGACGTCACCGACGGGAACCGAGATCGGCTTGCCCGTGTCGGACACCGAGGTGCCGCGGATCAGGCCGTCGGTGGGCTGCATCGAGACGGTGCGCACCAGGTTGTCGCCGAGGTGCTGTGCGACCTCGAGGGTCAGCGTCTTGGCGACCGAGGGGAGCGTGATCTCGGCATGCAGGGCGTTGAACAGTTCAGGAATGGCGCCACGCGGGAATTCAACGTCCACGACGGGACCGATGACCCGCACGACGCGGCCGGCGACGGACGAACCCGAGCCTGCCCCGTTGTTTTCGGTTACTGCTGCGGTCATTGCTTAGTCACTTCCTGCGCTCGAGGCAAGCGCATTCGCGCCGCCGACGATCTCGCTGATTTCCTGGGTGATCTGGGCCTGGCGAGCCTGGTTTGCCTGACGGCTCAACGTGTTCACCAGTTCGTTTGCGTTGTCCGTCGCGGCCTTCATGGCGGTACGACGGGCAGCCGACTCCGACGCCGCAGCATCCAGCAGCGAGGAGTAGATGCGGGTGCTGATGTACTTCGGCAGC
>NZ_JBFUGT010000549.1:0-2373 GCF_056402775.1 Rhodococcus sp. P3_B8 | reverse complement strand
GGGCCATTGTGCTTCGCTTCGCGCCCCACGGCGGGAACGTTGTCGTCAATTACTCCAGAGACACCGCCGCCGCAGGTGGCGTCGGCACGGCGGCTCGAGCGACGGGTTCGAGCCGCAGTGTCCGTCGCGCAGGAGATCGACTCCCTCTTCGCTGAGGCTCTCCAAGAGAGCCCTACTTTGTGCGGCAGGCTGCCGCAAATCCGATGGGAGCGGATCCTCGATACCCTCGTCGAGTGCGGCCTCCAGCCCGGCCCGGGCCGGGCTGGAGGGGGACCGGCAAGTCCGCACGAAGTACCTCGTTCGGGTACTCGCCCMGGAGATCGGCCATCGTAAGGTCACCGTCGATTCCCCGGTCCCTGGACCGATCGTTGGCGCGGTAGTCCTCGCCGACAGCGCTGACGACGATTCCTACCAGAAGCGTCTGCTCGACACCGTACCGATGGGCAGGCTTGCGACGGCGCTGAGGTGGCGGGATTCTTTGCCGGAGAACGGTCTTCTTACTCATCGGTGCGGAGATCCTCATGAGTGGTGGTTCGAGCACCTGATCGACGTGGGGGCCACGGTGTTGTGATGGGCGCACCGGTCGATTCGTCGACGAGATCCCGGCGGGTGACCACTGCGTGGTTGCGCGTCATCGACGACGCTGTCGGTGTTCGATCCGGCGCGACAGTCGTCGTCGTCGGCTCACGGACTGACGCGGAACCGGCGGGGTGAATTAGCGATGTCGAGGTCCTATCCCGGATCGCTCGAACATCTGATCAGCATGTCGGGGTGGCGCCCATGCCATGCGAGTGCGGGTGCCGCGGCCCCACGCATGTCGGTCACCCGGACTCGGTGGCGACGCGGAAGCTATCGCGACGACGGTAGGCACGGTGGGAACGGGGCGGATCGTCGCGTCGGTACCCACCGTGCCGTGAGAACTGTGGCGCACTGTTCTGGTTCTCACTGCCCGGTGCACATCGCATCAAACCGGGGTGCGCCGCCCGAGCCTAGCGTTCCCGGTAGCCGGCAAGGTCGGGCGCTGCGCGCCGGGCGGTGGCGATCAAGTCCGCTCCCAGACTTTCGACCGCGGAGCCGGGCATCCGGGTGACCGGTGCCGCGATCGAGAGCGCCCCGACCGCCTCGCCCCGCTCGTTGTGGAGGGCGATCCCGACCGCGCGGACCCCCGGTTCGGTATCGGGGACGTTCAGGGCCAGCAATCCCCGATTAAGCAGAGCGAGCATCAATTCTCGCTGCCGACAACCCCAATGCGACACACCGCCGGAAACAAGCGTTGGCAGACGATCGACTAGGACGCTCAGCTCAAATCTGCGCCTCACGATCATCATCACGAAGCAGCCCGTCCTGTGAGGATAAAAGAAACGATAATGTCCAAACAACCGGAATTGAACAGCCGTTCGGAAAATCCCGAACGCAACACACCCACCCGAAACCACACGTCTATGTCCGCAGATTCCATCACCGACCAGCTGAGCGCCTACCGCCGCCAGCGCCGCCGCGCACGAATGTCCGAGGAACTGCGCCGAGCGCGACACCGTGACGTTCCACGAGGTGACTCCCGATCTCACCCGCACTCGGGTTCGTCCTCGTCCTCCGGCTCGGGTTCGTCCTCGTCCTCGGCGGTCTCGTCCTCCGACTCCTCCTAGCCGCGGCGGCGTCGTCCCCGGACGGCCGCAGCGAAGTGCCTTCGTTCCCGCCGACTACCCCGGGCCGGCGACACTCAATCTGCGCGAAGCCCTCGAGTTCCGGGAGGGCTTCGCGCAGGCGAACKCGCCGTCRTRKTCGGCGAGCAGTTCGTTTCGTCATGCGTCACGATCRGACAGGACCGCACCGAATGACCGYGGGRTCTGCCAGYCCTCGGRATACCCRYGTAMCGCAGTTGTCTGTGGGTACCCRGTGAAYACGCTGCCCGCGCCGCGAAGRCGGACCGGGCAGCCAGCCCCGCTCCGGCCGCCGAACCCCTTCGGCCGGCGGGGCGCCCCGYCGCGAGCGGACCGAGGTCGAGTGCTCGCCCACCCCGACCTCGGCCGCGCGCGRCCMCGRCCCTCTCACGTCGTGGATCACGCAAATACACACGAGAAGCACATGCGCCGACTTTGACGTCACCCCCATTTCCTAAATCGATTGCCCAGCAACATCATGGGCGGTTGGCAATTTCATAGTGCGAGAAATTCGCTTTCGCGAAACGCTCCTCGTCCCCGAGCGCGATAGGCATCGCACGCAAGGATCGACGATCCCGTGGATTCAACACCAGGAAAGGCGTGGATTCTGATGGGTTTGTAGGAATCGATTCACCCGTCGCGTTCGAGGTAGTGGCTGAGCGCCGCCTTCGACGGTGGCATCGGACCGAGTTATCAGGCCGCGGGGGGCCGG
>NZ_JBFUGT010000548.1:0-2379 GCF_056402775.1 Rhodococcus sp. P3_B8 | reverse complement strand
CCTGCGACCGCGCGGAGCTGCGAATCTGCAGCCACTGTGGCTGCGACCTCCTCCCCACCGGGACACATCACATGCCGTTCCRGTGCCTGTCCACCAGCGGCTTCCAATTCCCGTGCCGCGGCCGCTCGCACGGTCGCCAGCCCGGTGCCGGAGGCGCCGACGGACAAGTCATAGGTTGGATTCATCGCGATTCTCCGAGCGAGGTTGCCGACCGGGCGGGGCGTTCATATGGCCGGCGCGGAGAAACCAAGCCCCACGGACGGATTGACGAACAATGCATCTATAGGTAATAGTGTGACAACCTTCGCTTAGGTCAGTCAGTTTTCCTTGATGTCAAGAAAGTGTGTCTAGGTCAATGCGCTTACAGGTCAAGCACCGGTACCTGGCGCGCCACCCTCAACGCGTGGGCTGTGCTGGTGTTGCTGATCGTCGTATCGCTGGCAGTGACACTTGCCAGCCTGGCGGGCGACCCCATTTGGGTGGCGTCTGCGTCGGCGAGTGTTCTCGCGCTTGCCACGTTCGGTATCGTCAGCAACCTGATCAGCGGCCGGACCGGTGGCTCCCCCTCGCGGACCGGTCTCGCACATCAGGTGCTCCGCTACTTCGCTGGAACGTCCGTCCGTCTTGCGCGTGAACGCATGTTTTCTCGCCGGAGTGGTTTGTTGCGGTCGTGGGGCGGCACTACTCACCCCGCTGTCCGCGGGGTCGCCGAAGTCGATTCCAATCCAAGGGCAGCGCGAGCTCTCGGCATCCGAGTTGCCACTCGTACGGTTATCGAGTGTTGCGGCTTGTCAGTGCCACAACGGATTTCGCTCGCGAAGCACGCCAAGGCGGCCCTCGACAGCAACATCGCCGCGCTGCGCGGCGAGGACCCTACGGCCCAGTGCCGGTCAACCCGTCCGCACATCAGGGTAAGCGTCGAGTGGAATCAGTTGTGATCAGTCTTCCTTGTACAGAACAGTTTTCGGAGGCGAAATGAGCTCGACCATCCAAGGGCTACCCGAGGGCAGCATCGTGCCGGATACTGAAGCCCAGCGCCGGCTGGACACCGGCCAATGGTCGGTCACCTCGTTGAGTACGTTTCTCGACGATGCGGTAGTCAAGTACCCCCAGCGGGTGGCGGCGGTAAGTGTTGACCACCATGGTCAGGCGGTACGGGAGATGACGTTCGCGGAGCTGGACGAGATGAGCCGCAGGGTCGCGGCGGGGCTACAGGCGCGGGGCGTGCGTCCCCGTGACGTGGTGACGGTGATGATGACGAACTCGGCAGAGTTTCTCGGGATCGTCTACGGCATCCTGCGGGCGGGTGCGACGTACTCGGGAATTCCGATCACGTATGGGACCCACGAAGTCGAATTCATGACCAAGACAACCGGCACAAAGATGCTGATCGTGTCCCGCTTCCACGGCGGTCGCGACGTCGTGTCCACGGCAATACCCGCGAGAGTGCGCGACGACGAGGGACTGGAGGTCGTGATCGTCGGCGAGCCAGTCGGTGACACCGTCACGCTCGATTCCCTGATGTGCCCAGCCGACACGTTCGAGCCGGTTCCCGTCGACCCTCTCGGGATCGCGCAGCTCGCCTTCACGTCGGGAACGACGAGCGAACCGAAGGCCGTGATGAATCTGCACACCACGCTTGACGTGGTGGTTCGCGGCTGGGCCGCCCATGTCGGGCACGACTCACTCGGGCAACCGATGCGCAATCTCGTCATGTCGCCAGTCGGACATTCGACCGGATTCTTCTGGGGAGCCCTGCTGACGGTGTACCTCGGAGGCACGGCGGTCTTCGTGGAGAAATGGAGCCCGGAAGTCGGGGCACAGATCATCCACGGGGCTCGCATCACCTGCATGGTCGGCTCACCGACTTTCCTGATCGACTTGCTGCGGACCGCCGGCCTCACCCGAGAGGAGGCTGACACGCTCGCACTTATCGTCGTGGCCGGTGCGCCGATCCCGCGGCCGCTCATGGCCGAGGCGGAGCGAGCGCTCGGATGCGCGGTGATTCCCGCGTGGGGTATGACCGAGTTCGGTATTGCGGTCTCCGGCCGCCCGGGTCTCGGGAACATCAACCGCGAGACCGATGGTGTGCGGCTCGACAGTGCCGAGATCAGCATCCGCGATCCCGAGGGTGCCGAGGCGCCCGACGGCACCGAGGGTGCCTTGTGGCTGCGTGGGACGGGCATGTTCGTCGGGTATTACCACCGTCCTGAGGCGACGCAGGAGTCGTTCGACAGCGAGGGGTGGTTCGCGACCGGCGACACCGCGGTGCGTGATTCGCAAGGGTCGGTGACCATCACCGGCCGCACCAAAGACATCATCATCCGTGGCGGCGAGAACATCCCGGTGGGCTCGGTCGAAAGCCTGATCTTCCGGCAT
>NZ_JBFUGT010000547.1:0-2384 GCF_056402775.1 Rhodococcus sp. P3_B8 | reverse complement strand
AGGCTGGGCACGTAGCCGCGCCGGGGCCCCTGGACGAGCACTCCCCGGCCGGCGCCGAGCGCCTCCCGGGCAGCCGCGAACGCGATCGCGGGCAACCGGGCGGCGCGTGCACCGGGATCGCGGGCCAGGGCGTGGTCACTGTCCGCGAGTGCGGTGATCTTCGGGGCGGCCGCCCGCACCGAGTCCCGGGAGGCCACGAGGTCGTGCGCCCACCCCGAGTCGACCAGGGCCTGCGCCTCCGCGGTTCGCGCGTGTCCGGCCAGCACCACCGCGCAGCCACTGACGTACGCGCGGAGCAGCGCCACCTCGCGGGCGTGCGGATAGGGTGCGCGCGGCTCGGAATGGTTGTCGTCCCCGTCGTCCCAGACCACGATCAGACCGGTGCGCGGAGTCGGCGCGAACACCGAACTCCGGGTCCCGACGACGACCTTGGCCGTCCCGCGCAGCGCAGCCAGCCAACGCCGGTACCGCAGCGCCGGGCCGAGACCGGCGGCGAGTCCGACGACCGCGTCCTTGCCCAGGAGCTTTTCCACCGCCGCGACCACACGGTCGAGATCACGCTGATCGGGCACGACGACGACGGTGCTCGCCCCGGTGGCGGCAACGAGCCCCGACAGTTCCGCGAGACGCGCAGGCCAGTCCTCGCCGGGGAGCGCCTGCCAGACCGCGCGCGGGGCACGCTCCCCCGACAGTGCGGTCAGGAATGCGCCGCCGTGCACGTACCGGTCCCACGCCTCGGTCTCGATTGCGGTGTCCGGCACCTCGGGGGGTTCGGACGCGGCCTCGGACTCCGCCCGCGCGTGCCTCGGCGGGATCGCGAGCCGCAGGACGTCCGCGCGGGTTCCGGCGTATCGGCCGGCGACGAGGTCGACCACCCGGGTGATCTCCTCGGTCAGAACCCGCTCGGGCGAGATCACCCGTTCGAGCCAGCCGAAACGGCCCTGATGGTCGCTCGTCGCGTTCCGGGAGACGACGAACCCGTCGACGAGACGCCCGGCGAACCGGATGCGCACCCGGACCCCGGGCCGCGCCTGCTCGTCGAGGTCCTGCGGAACGAGGTAGTCGAATTCGCGGTCGAGGTGGGCAAGCGGAAGCAGCGGCAGCACCCGGGCAACCGGATCTACTTCTGCCGCAACCTTTTCCGCGCTCACGCGACGGCCCCTACCGGAGCGGCACCCGTCGCGCCGTGACTACCGATCAGAGGCCTGCGGCTGCCCGCAGCTTCTCCGCCCGGTCGATGCTCTCCCACGGGAGGTCGATGTCGGTGCGACCGAAGTGGCCGTAGGCCGCGGTCTGCGCGTAGATCGGACGCAGCAGGTCGAGGTCGCGGATGATGGCGCCGGGCCGCAGGTCGAACGTTTCGGTGATGGCCTGCTGGATCCGCGCCGGATCCGTCTTCTCGGTGCCGAACGTCTCGACGAACAGACCCACCGGCGCCGCCTTGCCGATCGCGTACGCCACCTGAACCTCGATCCGGTCCGCGAGGCCCGCCGCGACCGCGTTCTTGGCCACCCAGCGCATGGCGTAGGCCGCCGACCGGTCGACCTTCGAGGGGTCCTTGCCGGAGAACGCGCCGCCGCCGTGGCGGGCCATGCCGCCGTAGGTGTCGACGATGATCTTGCGACCCGTCAGGCCGGCGTCACCCATCGGGCCGCCGAGCACGAACTTGCCGGTGGGGTTGACGAGCAGACGGATGTTCGAGACGTCGAGTTCGGGCATGTCGATCTCGGCGAGAACCGATCCGAGAACCTTCTCCCGCAGATCCGGGGTGAGCAGGTTGTCGAGGTCGATATCGGCGGCGTGCTGCGTCGAGATGACCACGGTGTCGAGGCGAACCGCCTTGTCACCGTCGTATTCGATGGTGACCTGGGTCTTGCCGTCCGGGCGCAGGTATGGCAGGACACCGGACTTGCGGACCTCGGTGAGACGCCGCGACAGGCGGTGCGCCAGCGCGATCGGCAGCGGCATCAGTTCCGGGGTGTCGGTGGTCGCGAACCCGAACATCAGTCCCTGGTCGCCGGCGCCCTGACGGTCGATCTCGTCGTCGCTCAGTTCGCCGGTGCGGACCTCGTGCGAGTGGTCGACGCCCTGGGCGATCTCCGGGGACTGTGCACCGATCGCGAYGTTGACGCCGCAGGAGTTGCCGTCGAATCCCTTGGCCGAGGAGTCGTACCCGATCTCGAGCACGGTGTCGCGCACGATCTTGGGGATGTCGGCGTAGGCGGTGGTCGTGACCTCACCGGCGACGTGGACCTGTCCGGTGGTCACCAGGGTCTCGACGGCGACGCGGGCGCGCGGGTCGTCGGTGAGGAGCGCGTCGAGGATGGAGTCGCTGATCGCATCACAAATCTTGTCCGGGTGCCCCTCGGTCACAGACTCACTGG
>NZ_JBFUGT010000546.1:0-2386 GCF_056402775.1 Rhodococcus sp. P3_B8 | reverse complement strand
GCGAGGGTGTGCGGTTCCGTCTCGCCCAACCTCGGCCGCCGCGGGGCGGAGTCCGCGGCGGCCGAGGTTGTGCGAGCACCTTCGGGGTACTGGCGGAGGAGGGGGTCAGTCGGTGATCGTGGGCGGCTCGGTGAGGAAAGGGCGCACTTCGAGCCACTCATGGATCGGCTTCCCTCCCGCCCCCGGAGCAGCGGAGAGCTCTCCTGCCAGCTCGATGGCGCGTTCGTAGCTGTCGACGTCGATCATCATCCAGCCGGCGATGAGGTCCTTGGTCTCGGCGAAGGGGCCGTCGGTGACCGGTGGCCGCCCCTCGCCGTCGTAGCGGACGAACATTCCGTCTGGGGCGAGCGCTTGACCGTCGACGAACTCGCCCGTGCCTTCGAGTCGGTCTGCGAAGTCTTGCATGTACTGGATGTGGGCCGAGATCTCCTCCGGCGTCCACTGGTCCATCGGCACATCGTTGACCGCAGCCGGGGCGCCGCGGTAGTGCTTGAGCAGAAGATACTTACCCATTGTGTTTCTCCTCGGTGGTGGTGCGGCCCATTCTGGTCGCGTTCACTGTGGAGACGGAGCCAGTCAGGATTTCTCGACACGCCGCCCGAAGAATCTTTTGGGTCTCGTCCGAACCGGGGGCGGAGGCCYGTAGTTGCGTAGCCGGGCGCGTCGTGCACAGCGCTCGCGGCACAGGACCTCACAGTGTCGGCCGGTCGAGCGGACGTCGCAGTGGCGCGAGTGCGCCGGCGTCCCGTAACCGGCCGTACACGCGGACAATCGTGTCGATGTCGCCCGGTGCTGCAATGTGCAGCAGCACGCCGCCGTCCAGCGTGTCCTGACGGACCGCCCCCGGGCCGTCGGGTACCAGGACTGCGCGGGCCGCGGACAGATAGCCGAACCGGCCGACGACAGGATCGCCGACGGCGAACCCGGCGCCGTCTTCGAGCGCATCGAGAATGTCGTCGTCGCTGACGTCACCGAAGTCCGGTTCCCACACCGACGCAAGCATTGCGAGCAGTTCGGATTCGGGGACGATGGCGCCGTCGGGCGCGTCGACCGTCATCACCAGTGACTGCAGGAGAAACTGTGGGGCACCACCCGCAACGCCGGACAGTTCGACCGCCCACCCGTCCGCACCGGTGTGTATCAGTCGCAATCCGGTCCCCGTCAGATCCGACCACGCCTCAGCGCCCTGCGCGTCCAGGAGTACCGCTGTCAGGTCGTCCGGCGCACAGGCGGTGTCCGGTCCCGACGCGTGAACCTGCCGCCACTCGCCTCGCACCGGTGGCGCAGCCGCCGGCAGCAGTTCCGTGACGTGCTCCAACGTCTGCCGCCACCGTCCTGCCAGCGTTTCGACCGGCTCCGGCCGCGGCCCCCAGAAGGCCCGCACGACGCGTCGCATTCGAATATGTCCTCCCTCTCGATCCCTACGGTCATCCGTGCGTCCCGGGCGGGATCAGCGTCCGCAACGAACCGTGGTGCAGCTGATTCTGTCATCAGATGCGTCCTGCCAACTGGAACGGAAGCATCGATTCCGGGATGCGACGGCTGGTGACCATGTCGGCGATCCCTTCAGCCGTGGCAGGTGCCACGGTGACACCCAACATGCCGTGGCCGGCGGCGATGTAGAGGCCGCGGTGACCGGGAACCGGGCCGATGAACGGCAGGCTGTCGGGTGTGGCGGGTCGTAATCCGGCTCTGCCGGAACGAATGTAGACATTCGTGTCGGGGGCCCATCCTGCCAAGTGCGGGTGCACCTGGCCCACGAGGCGTCGGATCCGCCGCTCGGGGACCCGTTCGTCGCGGGCAGACAATTCGAATGCGCCGGCGATGCGTATCGCGTCGTGGTATGGGCTCAGTGCGGACCCTCGACGTACCGGCACTGGCACCGCGCCCCCGTAGCCTGCCGGTCGTCTTCCGAGGTGCGGGCCCCCCGACGTCTCCGTAGTGCGTGACAACTGGTCGGCCGGTTGTTCTATGGCTGCCAGTGCTGCACGTTTTCGAGTGGAAGCGCGTATTCGCATCCTCCGATGCCGAGTTCGCCAAGAAGTTGTGCGACGCGCGGCGGGGGATCGGACGGACAGGTCATGCTGTGTTCATCCGATCCCCTCGTCGGCGGGGGCGAGCTTCGTCAGTTCGTGACTGCGGGGCGGGTGGGCCTGCGGTCGTCGGCGAACATGGCCTCGATCCTCGACTTGATCTCCGCGGTGCTCATGGTGCCGCTGCGCCGGGGCGTCTGCCGTCCGGTGGGAGTCGTCGGGGCAATCGAGGGTGTCGCCATGTGTCCTGCTTTCGTCGGATACCGATATGTGTGCCTCGCGGTCACGGTTGTGATCTGGTTCACATCGTGGCCGACTATGTTGTACACCACATGTTCGGTCCCGTGCCACTC
>NZ_JBFUGT010000545.1:0-2390 GCF_056402775.1 Rhodococcus sp. P3_B8 | reverse complement strand
CTTCGGTGATGCGGGTGAGCCATTCACGCAGGACGGGCTGCGGGCGGGTGTTGAGCGAGGGGAACGATCCGACGATGCCCGACGTCGACTGGGCGATCACCAGGTCGGGACCCGAGACGATGAACATCGGCGACGCGACGACGGGCAGGCGAAGCCGGTCTTGCAGGATGGGGGGCAGGCTCATGGGTACTCCTTGTCGGGAAGTCAGTTCGGGAAAGTGATTGTCACTGCACGGAAAGGGATTGTCCCGGCACAAGTGAGCCGGCTTCCGAAGCCCGGAGGTCTTTGCGAAGAATCTTGCCCGCCGCGGACTTGGGCACGATGTCGATGAACTGCACCTTGCGGACCTTCTTGTGTGGGGACACCCGCTCGGCGACGAACGCGATGACTGCGGCCTCGTCCAGTTCGGCGCCCTGCTGCTTGACGACGAACGCCTTCGGCACCTCTTCACCCTCGCCGTTCGACACTCCGATGACGGCGGCGTCGGAGATCTGCGGGTGGGTGAGCAGCAGCGCCTCGAGTTCGGCGGGTGGCACCTGATAACCCTTGTACTTGATCAGTTCCTTCATTCGGTCCACGATCGTCACCACGCCCTCCGAATCGACGGTCGCGATGTCGCCGGTGTGTAGGTAGCCGTCCGCATCGAGGGTCTCGGCGGTTGCTTCGTCGTTGCCGAGATATCCGGCCATGATGTTCGGGCCCTTGCACCACAGCTCACCAGGCTTCGACACCCCCTCGGCCGGATACGCGATCTCCTCGCCGGTGGCCGGATCGATCAGCTTGCATTCCATGTTGGGAATGGTCAACCCGACTGAGCTGCGGGGGATGTCGTCTCTGTCGAGAGGAATGAGGTGGCTAGCAGGACTCATTTCGCTCATTCCGAATCCCTGCAGGACCTTGCATCCCAGCCGCTTCTCGATCACTCGAGCCAGGTTGTCGTCGAGTGGGGCTGCGCCCGACAGCATCACTCGGACGCTCGATAGATCGTAGTCGTCGACGATGGGGTTCTTGGCCATGGCCACCGCGACGGGCGGCGCGATGTAGATGTAGCTGCATTCTTCTTCCGAAACGGTACGGAGGAACTCGACCAGATCGAATTTTGGCATCGTGACGAGCGTGGCTCGCTGATGCAGCGTTGCGTTCAGCACCGCGGTCAATCCGTAGATGTGGAAGAACGGAAGGACGGCCAGGACACGTTCCTGCGGAGTGATTCCGAGCCATGGCTGAACTTGGCAGAGGTTGGCGACCAGGTTGCGGTGGGTGAGCCGGACGCCCTTCGGACGGCCCGTGGTCCCGGACGAGTATGGCAGCACTGCGAGATGTGTTGCCGGGTCGAAATCGACCTTGGGTGCCGGAATCTGTTGTGCCAGAATTTGTTGTAGTGACGGGTGTTCGTCGCCTGTTCCATCGAGAACCAGGACTCGGTGTGCGCCGATTCCGGCAGCGCGAGCCGCGGACCACGCCTGAGGAAGGAGCGCCGACGTGGTGAAGAGGAACGACGCCGAGGAGTCGGTCAGCTGTTTGGTGATGTCCTCTGCGGTGTAGAGCGCATTGATGGGGGTCGCAGTCCCTCCTGCGCGCAGGATGCCGTGAAACGCGACCGCGAACTCCGGTGAGTTCGGGGCGTGCAGCCCGACCACATCGCCGACAGTCAGGCCTTGGGCGGTGAGTGCGCCGGCTACCGCATCGATGCGTGCCACCAGGTCGCGATACTCGACGGTTGTATCTGAGCTCCGGTCGCGGAACGCGGTCCGTTGCAATTCTTCGTCGGACAAGGTGCCGAAAAGAAGGTCGTACAGACTCGATTCGGGGATGACGACGTCAGGGTGTGGGCTGGTGAAACTCACGGATGTACCTTCCATTTCGGCGAGGTGAGGGACGGTTGTGATCAGGCGACCAAAGTGGACGCCGAAAGCGGTCGACGCCGTGCCGGGTGCCGCGGTCCGGTCCCCCTGCAATTTGCCGAGGGCAGTGACCGCCGAGGGGAAGACGGTTGCCTTGATCGTCCCCAGGGTGTCGGAATCCTTCCCCAACAGAGGGTGACAACCTCGAGCGCGGTATCGAAGAGAGGACACCGTCGGCCGGGGCGGTGCGGTCGACCAAACCGTGCGCCCGAGCCTCGGTGCCGTCGTAGCGATGTGCGCTATCCGTGCACGTGGGGGCCGGGCGGGTCGATCGGTCCTTATAGCCGCGTCCGCCAGGCCGGGTGTGCCGACATTCGAATATCCGGTAATGCCACATCGCGACTACCTCGATCCTGAGAGGCGCCGTCATCGGGACGGCGCGAACACCGAATCTAGCAGTACCAAACGGTTAGGTAAACCAGTCGGTACTACTAAATTCCGGGGCACAGTCCCGAGCGGTAGTACAAGGCTGCCGGCGGCCGAGGC
>NZ_JBFUGT010000544.1:0-2390 GCF_056402775.1 Rhodococcus sp. P3_B8 | reverse complement strand
CGTATGTGCTTTCGGCGCCTGGAACTGAGGTCGAAACCCGTGCGCTCGCGGAGTTCGTGGGGGAGCGGTTGCCGGGGTATATGGTGCCGTCGGCGATCATGGTGTTGGATTCGTTGCCGCTGACTCCGGCGGGGAAACTGGACCGCAACGCACTGCCCACACCGGTATTCGCCGCACACTCGGCCGAGATTGTGCAACCCAGAACGGTCACGGATGAGATCCTCCTCGGGATCTTCCGCGACGTCCTCGGCCTACCCGATTTGAGCGTCGACACCAGCTTCTTCGAACTCGGCGGCAACTCACTGATGGCCACCCAGGTCGTGTCCCGAGTGAACACCGCCCTCGGTGCGCGGATCGGGGTCCGGGACCTCTTCCAATCGCCGTCGGTGTCGCAGCTGGCGGTCGCGGCGGCGAACACCGGCGCGCAGGCCGACTCGCGTCCGGTACTGGAGGCTCGGCAACGGCCCGACCGGGTGCCCCTCTCCGTTGCGCAGCAACGCATGTGGTTCCTCAACCAGTTCGACACGGCATCGCCCGCCTACAACCTGCCGGTCGCGCTGAGACTCACCGGCGCACTCGACCGCGACGCCCTGCTCGGGGCGATCGACGACGTCCAGGAGCGTCACGAGGCGCTGCGCACCGTCTTCCCCGACAGCCCCGACGGACCCCACCAGCTGGTCGCGTCCGTCGTGAGCGTGCTGGCCGGCGACGATCCCATCGACGTCGACGCAAATTCGCTCACCGCCGCGATGACGACCCTCGGCGGCACCGGATTCGACCTCACCACCGACAGACCGCTGCGCGCCGGCCTGTTCCGGGAGGCACCCAACCGGCACATCCTCGTCCTCGTCGTCCACCACATCGCCGCCGACGGCTGGTCGATGACGCCGCTGGCTGCCGACGTGATGGTCGCGTACGCGGCGCGCGCCGCCGGTCACGCACCCACCTGGGCGCCGCTTCCGGTGCAGTACGCCGACTACAGCCTCTGGCAGCGGGATCTACTGGGTTCGGAAGACGACCCGAACAGCCTGTCCGCCAGGCAGATCGCCCACTGGCAGGCAGCGCTCGCCRGCGTGCCGCAGCTGATCGAGCTGCCCACCGACCGGATGCGGCCCGCCGAGATGTCCCACCGGGGCGGGCGTGTGCAGTTCACGATCCCGGCCGACGTGCACGGGCGTCTCGTCGATCTCGCCCAGAGCACCGGCACCACGCCGTTCATGGTCACGCACGCCGCCCTGGCGGTTCTGCTCCGCCGTCTCGGCGCCGGATCGGACATCGTGATCGGCACCCCCGTCGCGGGACGCGGCGAGGAGGCGCTCGACCACCTGGTCGGCATGTTCGTCAACACACTCGTCCTCCGCACGACCGTCGACCCCGGCGACACGTTCGGTGACGTACTCGCCCGGACCCGCGACGCCGACCTCGCCGCGTTCCAGCACAGCGACGTCCCGTTCGAGCGCCTCGTGGAGGTGCTCAGCCCCGCCCGGTCGTCGGCACACCACCCGCTGTTCCAGGTGATGCTCACCTTCCAGAACACCGCGAACACCCGGGTGGAACTCGACGGACTCGAGGTCGAGGCAACCGAGATCGACGTCCACGTGGCAAAGTTCGACCTGCAGCTCACCGTCGTCGAGCAGTTCGACTCCACCGGCGCACCAGCCGGTCTGGCCGTGCAATTGTCCTACGCGACAGACCTGTTCGACGAGGACACAGCCGTGTCGATCGGCGAACGATTCGGCCGGCTCCTCGACGTGGTCGTCGACAACCCGCCGGTCGCCGTCGGCGACATCGACCTGCTCGACGCGGACGAACGGTCCGCCCTCGCGGCGGCCAACGCAACGAACCACCCCGTGCCCGCGGACACTCTGGTGTCGTTGTTCGCGGACCAGGCCACCGCCACACCCGACGCCGTGGCGCTGGTCTTCGAGGAACGATGGCTGACCTACGCCGAATTCGACGAGCACACCGACCGCCTCGCCCGTTACCTGATCGGAAGCGGAGTGGGACCGGAGTCCGTCGTCGCGGTCGGGATGCGCCGTTCGATCGATCTGCTCGTCGCGATCTACGCCGTCGTGAAGGCCGGCGGCGCCTACCTGCCGATCGATCCCGATCACCCCGCCGAGCGCACCGCATACGTGCTCGACACCGCGCAGCCGGTGTGCGTGCTGACACGCGCCGCCGACGACACCACGTTCGCCACCGCGGCACCGGTGCTGCACATCGACACGCTCGACCTCCCCGACGAGGACCCGGCACCGATCTCCACCACGCTCACCGCCGACAACACGGCGTACGTGATCTTCACGTCCGGGTCGACGGGCCGGCCCAAGGGTGTTGCGGTCACCCACGGCGCGATCGTGAACCGCCTGCTGTGGATGCAGCACGAATAC
>NZ_JBFUGT010000543.1:0-2393 GCF_056402775.1 Rhodococcus sp. P3_B8 | reverse complement strand
GTCTGGGGGGTGTGCGCGGTGGAGGTCATCGGAGAAGGTCCTGCTCGTAGGCGGATTGGACGGCGCTCATCATCTCGGCGGGCGTCGTCCGGCCGGCGGCGAGCATCTGGACCTGCGGTAACCAGGTGCCGGACATGCCGTTGGTGGCGTTCTGGACGAACTGGACCTGACCGTCGGAGGCGACCAGCCTGCTGAAGGCTGYCTGGATTTGGGCGCCCACCGATCCGGGTGCGGTGGCCGGGACCTCGCCGGTGCCGGAGGGGGCGAAACCGGCGTCGACCGCGACCTGCCGGCCGGCCTCGGAGCGGAGGAAGTCCAARAAGGCCGCGGCGGCGTTCTTGTCGTCCGAGCCCGAGGGGATCGCGAAGTTGGACACCGGATCCGACATGGCCAGCACGGGTCCCCCCGCCGGTGCCGGTGGGAGAACGAAGCCGACGTTGCCGCCCATCTTGGTCTGCAGGGTCGCGGCGTCCCAGTTGCCGGAGGCGTAGAACAGTGCCTCGCCCTCGGCGAACCGGCTTGCGGCGGTGGTGGCGTCGGTGCCGTTGGTGTCCTGGGGGAAGTAGCCTTTCGTCGCCCAGTCGGCCACGACCGCGGCCGCGTCGACGCCGGCGGGGGTGTCGAGTGTGGCACCGGGAGCGTTGAAGACCCAGTCGTTGACCGCGTCGCGCCCCAATGATGCGTTCAGCATCATCTGGACCAGGAAGGTGACCTGCGCGCTCTTGTTGCCGGCCATGATCGGGACCAGTCCGGTGGTCTTCGCCGCCGCGAGTGCCTGCTCGAATTCTTCGACGGTGGTGGGCGGTGAGGTCATTCCGATTCGGGTCGCGAGCTCCTTGTTGTAGTAGAGACCGGTCAGGGTGAATCCGCTGGCCATCGTGTACTGCGGGCCGGTGCCCCGGACCCCGGCGTCATCGACCCGGTACATGGCCATCTGCCCTTCCGGTAGCTCGTTCCAGCCGTAGGCCTCGGCCCACGGATCGAGTGCGGTGAGCTGGCGGTTGGCCACCGCCGCCGGCAGCGCGATGATCCGTGCGATGTCCGGCGGGTTGTCCGAGGCGAGCACCCGGGGCGCGTTGACCGCCTGAACCTCGTCCGGGTCATAGCGCGCGGTGATGGTCACGTTCGGGTGGCGCTCGGTGAACGCCGCGATCAACGCCTCGTCGATCTTCTTCAGCCCCGCCCCGTCGTACAGGGTCAACTCGATCGGGTCGGTACCGAGATCCGTGCTCACCGCTACCGGCTCCGTCGGGGCTGTCGTGGTGTAGCCGCTGCCCGGCGGCGCGCAGGCCACCGCCGTCGGCAGGATCGCGGCTCCGGCGACCGCGGCGAACCTGCGCGCCCACCGGCCCCGGTTCGAGTGGTGTGAGTCCATAGCTCCTCCGCATTGAGACGCGCATCACAATTCGGAAGCGCTTCCGAAGCATATGTCGGAAGCGCTTCCGAAATCAAGGTCGGTCGGGCTACCATCGCCTCGTGCCCGATCAACCTGGTTCTTTGAGTCTCAGCGACGTCGCCCGGGAAGCCGGCGTCTCGCTGACGACCGCCTCCCGCGCTCTCAACGACTCGTACGGGGTTTCCGCGGCCACGAGAGAGAAGGTCCTAGCCATCGCCCGTCGCCTCGACTACGTGGTCTCCCCGGACGCGGTCCGCCTGGCCGGCGGGCGGACCCGACGGGTGGCGTTGGTCGTTCCCCATATCGAGCGCTGGTTTTTCGGCGAGATGGTCAATGGAATCGAGACGGTGCTCGCATCAGCGAACTTCGACCTGTTGCTGTACCAGGTCGGTGGCCCCGAGGATCGCCAGGACTTCTTCACCCGGTTACCCGCCCGCCGGAAGGTCGACGCCGTGGTGGTGGTCGCGTTCCCGGTGGATCAACGCGAGCGCGAACGGCTCGCACTGATGGGCGTCGGTATCGTCGCCGCCGGCGGCCAGAGCGCCGACTACCCCTATGTCTGCATCGACGACTACCACGCCGGGCGGCTCGCCGTCGACCACCTCCTGGAATCAGGACACCGGCGGATCGCCATGATCGCCGCCCACGACCCCGATCAGCCCGGGTGGCCGGCACGCTCCGGTCGATCGGAGGCGTATGTCGACGCACTGACCGGAGCGGGCATCGCTGTGGACCACTGCCTCGTCCGCGACGTCGACTGGGGCGGCCTCAACGCCGCAGAGGCGATGGCCGACATCCTCGACGCCACCCCGGAATCGGCTCCGACCGCCGTCTTCGCGCACAGCGACGAACTCGCCCTCGGAGCGATCCGAACACTGCGCCGCCGAGGCCTGCGCATTCCTGAGGACGTCTCCGTCGTCGGAATCGACGACCATCCGCTCGCCGCACTCACCGACCTGACCACCGTGCACCAATCCGTGCGCGAGCAGGGCGAGAT
>NZ_JBFUGT010000542.1:0-2419 GCF_056402775.1 Rhodococcus sp. P3_B8 | reverse complement strand
ATGATGGCGGTGCTCAATCCCAGCTGTGCCGCGCGGATAGCAGCGACGTACCCACCGGGACCGGCTCCGAGGACAACGACGTCATAGTGTGAGGTCACGGTTGTTCAGGGTAGTCCCGTCCGGAATCGCTGTCTCCACGCGGTCGTATTACCCACGAGTAGCCTCATCTGTCACACCTTTGCCGCCGCGACCAGGCACGACACCGCCTGCAAGAATGGCGCCATGACGGATCCCTTCCTCTGGCTCGAAGATGTCACCGCGGACCGGTCACTCGACTGGGTGCGGGAGCGCAACGCCCGCACTCTCGCCGAGTACACCGAGACCGCCGAGTTCTCCGCGCTCGAGAGCCGGATCCTGGACGTGCTCGACACGGACGACCGGATCCCCTACGCCGGCATGCGCGGCGAGTACCTGTACAACTTCTGGCGCGACGGCGACCACAAGCGCGGCATCTGGCGGCGCACCACGCTCGAGCAGTACCGCACCGAGAACCCCGAGTGGGACGTCCTGCTCGACGTCGACGCCCTCGTCGAACGGGAGGGTGAGAACTGGGTGTGGGCCGGGGCCAGCGTGCTGCGACCCGAGCAGTCGCGTGCCCTGCTGTCGTTCTCGCGCGGTGGCGCCGACGCGTCCGTGGTGCGCGAATTCGACATCGAGAAGCGCGAATTCGTCGGCGGCGACCACGCATTCGACGTCCCCGAGGCGAAGACCAGCATCAGCTGGATCGACACGGACACCGTGTACGTCGGGACCGACTTCGGCGAAGGCTCGATGACCGATTCCGGCTACCCGAGAATCGCGAAGCGCTGGCATCGCGGCACCCCGCTCACCGAGGCGGTCACCGTCTTCGAGGGCGAGACCACCGACGTGTCCGTCGGCGCCTCGTACGACGACACACCCGGATACGAGCGGCACTTCGTCGGCCGGTCCATGGACTTCTACAATTCCGAGCGCTACCAGCTGCTCCCGGACGGCTCGAAGGTCCGGATCGACACACCCGACGACGCGGGCTCGTCCGTGTACCGCGACTGGCTGACCATCCGTCCGCGCACCGACTGGGACGTGGACGGCACCGTCTACCCGGCCGGGTCGCTGCTCGCCGCGAACTACGCCGACTTCCTCGCCGGGTCACGCGAGCTGACGCCACTGTTCACCCCGGACGAGCACACGTCCCTCGAGCAGGGAACGTGGACCCGGAACCACCTCCTCCTCGTGCGACTGTCGGACGTGCAGACCAAGCTGTCGGTGCTCACACCGAACGACACCGGGTGGGAGGAGAAGCCTCTCGACGGCGTACCGGAACTCACGGCGAGCGGGATCATCAGCACCGACCCCCGCAACAGCGACAGCTTCTTCGTCAACTCCAGCGGATTCACGACACCGGCGACACTGCTGTACGGCACGGTCGGCGGACCGCTCGAACCCGTCAAGCAGGCGCCGTCGTTCTTCGACGCGGACGGCATGTCGGTGGCGCAGCACTTCGCGGTGTCCGACGACGGAACCGAGATCCCCTACTTCGTAGTGCGCCGTGACGACGTCACCGGACCCTGCCCCACCATGCTGTACGGATACGGCGGCTTCGAGAATTCGATGGTCCCGGGCTACAGCGGTTCGGTCGGGTTCGCGTGGCTCGAACGCGGTGGCGCGTACGTGGTGGCGAACATCCGCGGCGGCGGCGAGTACGGCCCGTCGTGGCACACCCAGGCGGTGCGGGAGGGTCGCCACAAGGCGTTCGAGGACTTCGCCGCGGTCGCTCGCGACCTGGTGGCCCGGGGCATCACGACGTCGAAGCAGCTCGGGATCCAGGGCGGCAGCAACGGCGGGCTCCTCATGGGTGTCATGCTCACCCGCTACCCGGAACTGTTCGGGGCGATCGTGTGCCAGGTTCCGCTCCTCGACATGAAGCGGTACCACCTGCTGCTCGCCGGGGCGTCGTGGATGGCCGAGTACGGCGATCCGGACAACCCGGACGACTGGAAGTTCATCAGCGAGTACTCGCCGTATCAGAACACCGACGCGACCGCAGACTACCCGCCGATCCTCGTCACCACGTCCACCCGCGACGACCGCGTCCACCCCGGCCACGCCCGCAAGATGACGGCACTGCTCGAGGAGCAGGGCCACGAGGTCTGGTATTACGAGAACATCGAGGGCGGGCACGGCGGGGCCGCGGACAACGCACAGGCCGCATTCAAATCGGCGCTCACGTTCACGTTCCTGTGGGAGCAGCTCACCCGCCCGTGAGTACTTATTAACCGCGGGCGGTTATGTCATGTCTCAGGACTTGGAGGACAGATATGTCTCAGGACTTTGAGGACAGTTTCTGGTAACGCGTGGTCCTGTCGAGTGTAAGAGTGCGGACGGTCGTGTCGTCGATCATCACGACGACACGATCGCCCTGCCAGTAGAGGGTCGCGGT
>NZ_JBFUGT010000541.1:0-2470 GCF_056402775.1 Rhodococcus sp. P3_B8 | reverse complement strand
GCATACGAGGGTCTGCCGGACTCGCTGAAGGGCCTCGTCGACGGTCTACGCGCCGAGCACCGGTTCGGCGGACGGCACCCGCAGTGGGCCGAGGACAGCAGCTACGCCCAGAAGACGCGGGAGAACCCGCTCGTCACCGAACACCCGGTGGTCCGAGTGCACCCGGTGACGGGGGAGCGGGCACTGTTCGTCACCCCCGGTTTCACCAGCCGGATCGTCGGGGTCTCGCCGTCGCAAAGCGACCGCCTGCTGGACCTGCTGTTCGCCGAGGTGACGAATCCCGCCTACACGGTGCGGTTCCGCTGGGCGCCGGGCAGCCTCGCGTTCTGGGACAACCGTGCCACCGCCCACCTCGCGCCCACCGACCTCGACCACCTCGACGTCACCCGCGTCCTGTACCGCACCACCCTCGAGGGCGACGTTCCCGTCGGCCCCGACGGCAAGGAGTCCACGTCCCTCGCCGGTGCGGCGTTCCGCGGCGAGAAGTAGGCGGCTTCGCCGCCCGTGCGTGGTTAGCGAGTCTCTGCACTCGTCAATTACTCACGGGCTGCGGAGTGCCCGGCGGAGGGTATCGGCGAACGTGGTGGGGTCGTGAATCAGCCAGCCGTGGCCGCCCGTCACGGTGAGGACGGGCGGATTGCGGAGTGCCTTCCGCATCGACTCGAAGCTGGCGAGCGGAATCGTCCGGTCCCCGCGACCCCAGACGAGGGACACCGGTAGGCCCCGGTCGGCGAGGACACCGAGTTCGTGGCGCAGGTCCGCCCGCCTGGCCAGGTGTGCCGTGCGCCAGACCGCACCGGGATCTCGCAGCGTGTTGGGCAGGAAGCCGTTGACGAGTGACGCGGCCGTGTGGGTGATGGTCCGGATCGACAGCGCCTCACCCAGGGCCGACGCGCCCCAGTCCCACAGCGGCCTGTCGCCGATGGGCCGTATTCCCCAGCCGTCGGACGACCAGGCGCCACCGCCGACGGAGTTGACGAGCACCAGGCGCGCGACCCGCTCCGGAAGGTCGTGGGCAGCCTGAATGGCGACGCCCCCGCCGAAGGAGTGGCCGATCAGTGTGATCGGTTCGCTGATTCCCGCCTCGTCCAGGAACCGTCCCAGCCAGGCCGCGTAACCGGCGAAGGTCCGCGCCTCGGGCGGATGGTCGGGAGTTCCGCCGAAGCCGGGGAGCGTCGGAGTGAGGACGCGGTGCCCGTGCTGGGCGAGCATCGACAGGCTGYGGCCGTACACCCGCGGGGTGAGCCCCCATCCGTGCAGGAAGACGACGGGCGAGCCGCGCCCCACGACGGTGAGGGTCGCGGCGTCCGCAACTGCGGGTTCCCCGAAGATCTCGGGTTCTGAGTTCTGGATCAGTGACACGCCCAACAGCGTGGACGACGCGCATGCCTTCGGTAACGGGCCGAATTGCCTGAAGGCATACCTGTTTCTGGGGTTTCATGACGGACCGGTCGGTTCGAGATCTGATCGTTATATACCTGGATTGCGAAAACAGGTATGTGTATGGGCCATTCGGCCGTTGTTCGCTGAGTCCGTGACCGGGATGTTATCTAACGTCTCGTCCGAGCGGCACTGATGTCGCCGGAACCTCATGAATTGAAGGACTCAGCTCAATGGCCAAGCATAGATTGCGTCGGGGCAATCGTCTGCAGTTTTCGACCGGCAGTCTTCTGATTGCCGCCGGTGTGGGAGTGGGAGCGTTTCTGCTTCCCGTTGCTCCCGCTGCAGCGGAGCCGATCACGATCCCAGGGATTGGGACGTTCGAGGTACCAGGCGTGCCGCCAGTGCCTCCGGCTCCGGCTCCGGCTCCGAACCCAGGGCCCCTCCCGGGACCCCTGCCGGCCCCGCCGGCGTTGCCGTCCACCCACGGCGCGCAGGCTCTCGCGGCCGCCGAATCGAAGATCGGATCGCCGTACGTCTGGGGCGCCACCGGGCCGAACGCCTTCGATTGCTCGGGTCTGGTGCAGTGGGCGTACAAGCAGGCAGGCATCTCGGTACCCCGCACCACCTACGACCAGGTGAACGGTGGCTCGCCCGTCGACAAGGGCAGCCTGCAACCGGGTGATCTCGTCCTGTTCAACGGGGCGAACCACGTCGGGCTCTACGCCGGGAACGGCACGGTCGTCCACGCGCCCACGTCCGGGCAGCCGGTGAAGCAGGCGCCCCTCGATTCGATGCCGTTCTACGCGGCGCGCCGGTACTGAGGCGGCTCCGCCGCCCGTGCGCCTTTCTGGTTGCCAGCGCTACCAAAAAGGCGCACGGGGCGCGAAGCGCCCTACGAGTTCYGGATCAGATCCGACGCCCGCTCACCGATGAGGACGGAGGGTGCGTGGGTGTGCCCGCGGATGATGGCGGGCATGATCGACGCGTCGGCGACGCGCAGTTTGTCGACCCCTCGCACCCGCAGGTCGGGCGTGACGACGCTCGCGTCGTCGTTGCCCATGCGACACGTCCCGACTGGGTGGTAGAG
>NZ_JBFUGT010000540.1:0-2486 GCF_056402775.1 Rhodococcus sp. P3_B8 | reverse complement strand
GTCGCCGGGTGCGGCCTCGGATTCGACGAGGTCGGCGACGCGGCTGTAATCCATGCCGCTCGGCTTGGCATAGGGTCCGCGCTGCACGAGGTAGTGCGGCAGGGCGACGGCTCCGAACAACGCGAGGATCACCGCGAGCAGCGGCAGCGATCGTCGTCCGGCGAGACCCGCGATCCACACCATCGACTGTCCGAGGAGCAGTGCGCACGCGGGGGCGGTGAACGTGAAGTACCGACCCAGATACACGTTCTGCGACGTCAGCGAATACAGCAGCACCAGCGCGGTGGGAACGAGGAGCCAGGGCACGGCCGTCGCGAGAAGCCCCGGCTGTTCGCCGCCCCGGTGGTCACGCCCACGGATGATGCCGACCGTCACTCCGGCGACGACGAGCAGTCCGGAGACGACTGCGACGGCGAGTGCGTTGTCGAAGTACTGCTCGACGAGCACGATCCACACGAGATCGAAATTCCGGCCGGCGATCCACGAGACCTGATCCGCCTGCGATTGCACCAGCACGATCACCGGCGCCGCGATCGCGATGCCCGCGCCGGCAGCCAGGAGGAACGACCCGACGCAGCGACGTCCGGTCTTCGTCACCGCGAGCGTCACCACGTGCGCGGCAACGATCAGGATGCTGTAGAGGAACACCGTGGTCGAGACCGCGACGAGCAGCGCGTACAGCACCCACGCGGTGCCCGTCCGCCTGCGCACGGCCACGACGAACACGACGGTCACCCACACCGCCAGCGCCGCGGACAGCGCGTACGAGCGCGCCTCGATTCCGGCGGAYGTCACCCGCGGCAAGATCGCGAACACGAGCGCCGCGACCAGGGCCATCCGTCGCGTGGACAGCAGCTTTCCGAGCACGACGAGGCCGGCGGCGCCGATCCCCACGGCCAGCACGCTGGGCAGTCGCAGCCAGAACTCGGTCAGGGGGACGACGCGCAGCCACCCATGCATGCCCAGGTAGTACGCGCCGTGGACGGCGTCGACGTCGAACAGCAACCGCACCATGTCGGGGATGTCGCGCCCGGCGACCGAGACGGTGGCCGCCTCGTCGTGCCAGAACGACGGCGACCAGGACCGGAAGCCCGAGATCGCGACCGCCACGAGTCCGAGCAGGAGCGGATCGCACCATCTCGTCCACAGCCGGGTTCCTCGCTCCGCACCGCTGCGCCGCGACTCGGAAGCCAGCACGGGCAGGGGCGACGTCATTCCGCGGTTCCTCGAGGTAGGTGAAATCAATGACCTACATGGAGACCGTTCCGGACCGCGTCGCCGTTACGTCCGGCGCTACCCGGCGGACGAGTCCTGCGCCCCGAGCCGCCACAGCGACGTCACTTCCCGCTTGCGCGCGGCGTGCAACGCATCCGAGCGGTCGGCGACCTTCCCGTGCCGGGGTGCCACGTCCCGGCGTCCGAGGACGGTCAGTCCGGCGTCGTCGATCAGGGCCAGTAATTCCTCGCGGGTTCGCAGGCCGAGGTGCTCGGCGATGTCGGACAGGATGAGCCAGCCCTCTCCCCCGGGCTCGAGGTGCTCGGCCAACCCGGCCAGGAATCCGCGGAGCATCCGGCTGTCCGGATCGTAGATCGCGTATTCGATCGGCGAGGTGGGACGGGCGGGAATCCACGGCGGGTTGCACACGACCAGCGGTGCCCGGCCCTCGGGGAACAGATCCGTTTCCACCACCTGCACCTGACCGGCGTAGCCGAGCCGGTCCAGATTCGCCCGGGCGCAGGCGAGCGCATTCGCGTCGAGTTCGGTCGCGATCACCTTCTCGACGCCGCGGTGCGCGAGGACGGCGGCCAGCACACCGGTGCCGGTGCCGATGTCGAATGCCTGCGTGTTTGACGGCAGCGGGGTGTCGGCGACGAGGTCGACGTATTCGCCGCGAATCGGGGAGAACACGCCGTAGGCGGGGTGGATGCGCGCACCGAGGGCGGGAATGTCGACGCCCTTCTTCTGCCACTCGTGGGCGCCGATCGCCCCGAGCAGGTCGCGCAGGGTGGTGACGGTGGGCTGGTCCGTCGGTCCGTACGCCTCGAGCACCGCCTGCCGCACGTCGGGGGCGCGCCGCAGCGGAACGGTCTGGTCGGCGTCGAACGGCACCAGCAGCATCCCGAGGATCCCCGCCCGCCGCGACTGCGTCTGCCGGTGCAGGTGGAACGCGGTGGCGGGGTCGGTGGACGTCTTGCGGGTCTTGCGGTCGGTGCGGGCGGCGACGGCGGTGCCGAGCTGGCGGGCGTTGTGGAAGTCGCCGCGCCACAGCAGCGCCGTCCCCTCGCACGCGAGGCGGTACGCCTCGTCGGCGGTCATCGAGTCGTCGGCCACCCGGATCTTCTTCGGGGGCGTCGCCCCGCTGGTGGACCGCCACACCGCCGAATGCTCGGTGCCGTCCTCGGTCCAGCGGACGAACTCGGTTTCCATGAGGGAGAGCCTAGGCGCTTCGCGCCCGTGCGCCTTTTTGGTAGCTGGGACAACCAGAA
>NZ_JBFUGT010000539.1:0-2518 GCF_056402775.1 Rhodococcus sp. P3_B8 | reverse complement strand
ATCCTCCTCGTCGTGGACGCCGTGGTCGGCGCCACCGCAACGGACGAGGCCGTGGCCAAGGTGCTGCGCCGGTCCAAGACCCCGGTTCTGCTGGTTGCCAACAAGGTGGACGACGGCCGCACCGAATCCGAGGTGGCCGCACTGTGGTCGCTCGGTCTCGGACAGCCGCACTCGGTGAGCGCGACCCACGGCCGCGGCACCGGCGATCTCCTCGACGAGGTGCTCGCCGCGCTCCCGGAGACCCCGCGTGAAGGCATCCCCGGCGGCGGGCCGCGACGCGTGGCTCTGGTCGGGAAGCCGAACGTCGGAAAGTCGAGCCTGCTGAACAAGCTGTCGGGCGACGAGCGTTCGGTGGTCCACAACGTCGCGGGCACCACCGTCGATCCGGTCGACTCGATCGTGGAGCTCGGCGGCAGGCCGTGGCGTTTCGTCGACACCGCCGGTCTGCGCAAGCGGGTCAGCCACGCCAGCGGCGCCGAGTTCTACGCGTCGCTGCGGACGAAGAGCGCCATCGAGGCCGCCGAGGTCGCGATTCTGCTGATCGACGCATCCGAGCCGATCTCGGAGCAGGACCTGCGCGTGCTGAGCATGGTGGCGGACGCTGGCCGGGCCCTCGTCATCGCGTTCAACAAGTGGGATCTCGTCGACGAGGACCGGCGCCTCCAGCTCGACCGAGAGGTCGACCGGGACCTGGTGCGGGTGCCGTGGGCGCAGCGCGTCAACATCTCGGCGCAGACGGGGCGCGCGGTGCAGAAGCTCGTCCCCGCCCTGGACACCGCATTGGAGTCCTGGGACAAGCGCATTCCCACGGGCCGGCTCAACACCTGGCTCAAGGAAGTCATTGCCGCCACTCCGCCGCCGATGCGTGGTGGCCGGCTGCCTCGCGTGATGTTCGCCACGCAGGCCGGAACACGCCCGCCGACGTTCGTGCTGTTCACGACCGGGTTCCTCGAGGCGGGCTACCGCCGGTTCCTGGAGCGGCGTCTGCGCGAGGAGTTCAATTTCGACGGCAGCCCCGTCCGCATCTCGGTGCGGGTGCGGGAAAAGCGTGAGCGGCGAAACCGCTGATCCGACAGAATGCGCTCTGACCAGGCGATTAGCGTTACGGACTGCCCCTGATGTAATCTCATCGAGCACCTGAACGAGGGTGTGGACGGGCTKTGGCGCAGCTTGGTAGCGCACTTGACTGGGGGTCAAGTGGTCGCAGGTTCAAATCCTGTCAGCCCGACCAGATGATCAGAAAAGGCGGTTTCCCGGAAACGGGAAGCCGCCTTTTCTGTGTCTCCGGCTCGCTACTCAATCGGTGACGATGACCGGGTCGCCGATCTTCGCGTTGTCGTAGAACCACCGGGCGTTCTCGGTGCTGAGATTGATGCAGCCGTGGCTGACGTTCTCGAAGCCCTGAGAGTTCACCGACCACGGTGCGGCGTGCACGAAGATCCCACCCCACGTGATGCGGGTGGCGTACTCGACGTAGAGGCGGTAGCCCTCCTCGTCATCGATCGGGACGCCGTACGTCGACGAATCCATGACCATGTCGCGGAACTGTTCGATGACGGGGAACGTCCCGAGCGGTGTCTCGTATCCGGGTTTGCCCATGGACGCCGGCATGGTCTGCACGACCTGATCGTTGATGCTGACCGTGAACTGGTGGGTCGTCGTGTTCGCGACGGCGACGAGTGCGTCACCCACCTGGAACTGCGACCTCGCGCCCGCGGCCTCGACGGTCACCCGGGTCTGGGCCGGCCAGAAGTGCGCCGGCGTCCACTGCACGGTGCGGTCGTCGATCCAGGAGAACTGCCCGGGCACCGCTGTCGACGGAGTGATCCGGACACCACGCTCGGCGAGCACGCGATCGGGCACCGGCGACGTGAACCGGACGACGACAGGATGCGCGATGCCGACGACCTGTCCGCTCGCGGGGGAGAGTGTCGGCGCGACGACCTTCCCGGTGACTGCCGGGGCGTGCGCTGACGCGGTGGCGCTCACCCCGCACACGGCCAGTGCCGCGAGTACCGAGACGAGAAACAGACGTCCGACCTGCTGCGCTTTCCACATGCCGTCCAGCCCTTCAGAGACTGTGAGCGTCATTTCAGTTAACCACGGCCCTATCGGACAGCGGAACCAGGGAAACTGGATGCATTGCGCGCATCAGAGGGACACGGACGACGCGCCGTCGTCACATCGGCCGCGTTTCGCCGGTCACACAGTTGACGGACCGAGACCGAGGGGATGTGACCGATGAACGAGAACGACGTGCTGGCGCAGCAGTTCGAGGCCCATCGCACGCGCCTGCGTGCAGTGGCCTACCGGATGCTCGGCTCGATCGGCGAAGCCGAGGACGCCGTGCAGGAATCCTGGCTGCGACTGAGCCGCACCGACGCCGACACCGTCGAGAACCTGGGCGGCTGGCTGACGACGGTGGTGGCGCGGGTGTGCCTGAACATGCTGCAGTCACGCAGGACACGGCGGGAAGATCCCCTGGACGCGGCGGTGCCCGACCCGATCGTGACCCGGG
>NZ_JBFUGT010000538.1:0-2519 GCF_056402775.1 Rhodococcus sp. P3_B8 | reverse complement strand
GTCCGTGCGCCCACCGGCGCATGGACGTGCCGACCTGTTCGAGGACCGGTTCCTGGCCTGCCGAGATCTGCGCCCAGGCGGTCGCGAGGTCGGGGACGAGGATGCGCCACGACACACCGTCGACGACGAGGTGATGCGCGACGACGAGCAGGCGGCCGCCGGATTCCCCGGCGTCGAACCACACCACCTGCACCATGACGCCGGCCGCGGGATCGAGCCGGTCCAGCGCGGCGTCGAGTTCCGCGATCACCGTCGCCGCGAACGCCGGGGTTCCCGGGGCCGTGGACACGGGGACCCGGCGGATCAGGTCCTGTGCGTCGACCGCGCCGACCGGGCGGACGGCGAGGTGCGAGTCCTCGGCGGAGACGATCAGCTGCGCGCGCAGCATGTCGTGCCGGTCGAGGACGGCTTGGAACGTGGCGCTCAGGGGTTCGAGTTCGCGCAGGTTCGGCGGTGCGGTCAGCAGCGCCGACTGCGACATGCGGTTGAACTCGCCGCCCCGTTCGAGCAGCCACTTCGTGATCGGGGTGGTCGGCATGTCGCCGACTCCGCCACCGGGCAGTTCGTCGAGGACGACGATGTCGGCGGCCCCCACCCACGACGCCACCGCGGCGAGACCGGCAACGGTCTTGGCCTCGAACACGTCCCGCGGGGTCAGCACCACACCCGCCGCCTTCGCGCGGGCCACCAACTGGATCGACATGATGCTGTCGCCGCCGAGGGCGAAGAACGAGTCCTCGACACCGGCCGATTCCAGACCGAGGACCTCGGCGAACAGTCCGGCGAGCACCTCCTCCATCTCCGACACCGGCGCGCGGCCGGTCGACACCCGGGCGCCGAAGTCGGGTTCCGGCAGCGCGCGGCGATCCAGCTTGCCTGCGGGGGTGAGCGGCAACTCGTCGAGGACGATCAGCGCGGACGGCACCATGTACGGGGCGAGGAATCCGCCGACGAAATCGAGGACGGCTTCCGGGTCGAGTTCCGCGCCCGCCGTGGGGACGAGGTACCCGACGAGCCGGTTGGCTCCGGTGCTGCCCTGGTGCGCGGACACCACCGAACGGGCGACCCCCGGGTAGCGCGTGAGGGCGGTCTCGATCTCGCCGAGTTCGATGCGGAATCCGCGGATCTTCACCTGGAAGTCGCTGCGGCCCAGGTACTCGAGCTGGCCGGCACCGTTCCAGCGCGCCAGGTCACCGGTCCGGTACATGCGGGCCCCGAGGCCGCCGTACGGGTTGGCGACGAAACGCTCCGCCGTCGTGCCCGCCCGGTCCTTGTAGCCGCGGGCCAGACCGGAACCGGTGACGTACAGTTCGCCGGTCACCCCGTTGGGCACCGGGTGCAGGCGTGAATCGAGCACCATCTCCCCGGTTCCCATCGGCGGACGGCCGATGGTGACGCCCTCACCGGGAATCATCGGTCCCGTCACGCTGGACACGACCGTCGCCTCGGTGGGGCCGTAGGCGTTGAACATCCGCCTGCCCCCGGTCACCCACTGCGCCACCAGCTCCGGCGGGCACACGTCGCCGCCGGTGGCGACACACTCGAGCTGGTCGAGGCCCGCGGGGTCCACGGACGCCATGGCCGCCGGGGTGACGAACGCGTGCGTGACCCGGCCTTCCCGGAGCACGTCAGCGAGTTCGGTGCCGCCGATGACGGACGCCGGAGCGATCACCATGGTCGCGCCGGAGCCGACCGCGAGCAGCAATTCCAGGATCGACGCGTCGAAGCTCGGCGACGAGAAGTGCAGCGTGCGCGACCGCGGCGTGACCCCGAAGCGGACGCGTTCGTCGGTGGCGAAGTTCGCCAGGCCGCGGTGGGTGACGACGACGCCCTTCGGGGTGCCGGTGGACCCGGACGTGTAGATCAGGTAGGCCGGGTTCTCCAGCGCGAGCGGGTGTGTCCGGTCGGCGTCGGTGACGACCGCGGCGGAGTGCGCGCTCACCTCGTCGTCGAATCCGGGTGCGTCGACCACGACGTAGGACGTGCAGTCCGGCAGCGTGGGACGGAACTCGGCGACGGTGAGCGCGAGCGCCGCACCGGAGTCGCTGAGCATGTGGACGATCCGGTCGGTCGGGTAGTTCGGGTCGACCGGGACGAACGCGGCACCGGTCTTGGCGACGGCCCACAGTGACAGCACCGACTCCGGCGACCGCGCCAGCGCCAGCGCCACCACCGATTCCGGGCCGATGCCGCGCCCGATCAGCAAGCGGGCGAGACGGTTCGACCGCTCGTCGAGATCGCGATACGTCACCTCACGGCCCTCGTAGGACAGCGCGGCCGCCTTGGGATCCACGGAGGCCGCGGCCGCGAGCAGTTCGGGCAGGGTCCGCGGTTCGGCGTCGGGCCCGTCCATCACCGGGGTGAGGGCCGCACGTTCGGACGCCACCATCAGGTCGATGTCACCGACGGCCATGCCCGGTTCGGACGTCACCGCGTCGAAGATCCGCTGCAGGTAGTCGGCGAAGCCGGCGATCGTGGACGCGTCGAACAGGCTCGACGCGTACGTGAAGGCCGCGGAG
>NZ_JBFUGT010000537.1:0-2576 GCF_056402775.1 Rhodococcus sp. P3_B8 | reverse complement strand
GAGGTACGGAACCGCTACCCGCGGAGACGCTTCCGCCCGCGCCGCCGCCGTACATGCCGATGCCCGCGCCGCCGGCGATGCCCACTGCACCCGGAACTCCGCCCGATGCCCCGTGTGCGGGGGTGACGGCGGATTTCGCCGACAGGGCGTCGGCAGGCAGATCGGACGAGGAGACACTCGCCGCCTGGGTGCTCGCCGACACCAGGTCGCCGACACTGTCGGTGACGGTGGAGATCATCGGTTTGCCCACACCCTCGATCACGGTGGACGCGATGGCGAACGGTGACGCCGGTGCGGCTCCCGACACGGCTCCGGGCGCCGGGGGCGGCGGTACCGGAACCGGGGCGGCCAGACCGTTCATCGTGAGGGTCTGTTCGTTGAGTTCGGTGCGCGTCTGCGTCACGACCCCGATGGCCGCCTTCAGGTGCTCGGCGGCGGACGCGAGCAGCATCGCCTGCCCGGGCGGCGTCATCACCATCGGCGCGGCAGCGACCGCGGTCGCCGCGAACGACTCCGAAATCGTCATGAGGTTCGCGTTGCCCCGCGCCACGGACGCCGCGGCGGTCTGCGTGGTAGCCGAGATCTCCGTGCCGCGTTCGCTCAGTTCCGTGCCGCTCGTCTGAGCCTGCAGGCCCTGCGACTGCGCTGCCTGCGCTGCCTGGCTCTGCCAGATCTGGTCGAGCACCTTCAGCCCCGACAGGCTCATCGACATCGCCTGGTCGATCATGCCCGAGGACATGTCGAGCAGCGATGTCGGATCGAACGAGCCGAACGTGCCGGTGCCGAAACTCCCGGCGAGATCGGTGAGCGGCTTGAACAATTCGTCCACACCCGGCAGTCCGGGCAGCCCGTGCCCCTGCAGCAGCGCCTCCACCGGGTTCGGCGGCAGTGGAGGCAGCGGCGGAAGGGCCGGTAGCGGCGGCAGGTCACCGAGCGGCGCTTCGAGGAACGGGCCGAGCGGAGAGTTCTGCAGGGCCTCGAGCGGAGTGCTCGGCAGTGGCGTCGCGAGGGCGTCGCCGACGGGCGTTCCCTGGATCAGGTCGAGGATCGATCCGTGCTCCGCAGGGTGCCCGGCGGGTTCGGGGGACGTCATGCGAGGCCCCCGATTCCGTCGCGGACGCCGCCGAGCGCAGCGCCGTTGGCGCCGTCGACGGAGTCGTAGGAATCGGCGGTGGCATGCGCCGCGATCGCGGTCTGCGCGTAGTGAGACGCGAGTTCGGCGACCGACCTGGCGTGATTTGCCTGTGCGGCGGCGAACGACGCGAGGAAGTCGGCGCCGATCGGGCCGAACACGGGCGCGAGTGCCGCGAGATTCGCGCCGAGATCGAGTGCGGCGGCGCTGCTGATCTGTTCGGCGGCCTGCGCAGCGGTGGCGCCGTAATTCCTGATGCCGTCCGTGACGACAAAGACATCGCTCAAGATAACCCCCCAGTGATAAGCGTTCGCCAGACTTTATCTCACGGGCCCGACGTGCACGGCTAGAGGCGAAGGGGTGTTCCGCCCGCCGTCTCAGCGAGCAGTGCCCGCGACTTCGCCCGGATTTCGTCCATCGGCTTCGTCCATCCGAGGGCGCGGAGGCAGGCGTCGGCGAGGAGTCCGGCGGCACCCTCGTTCTCGGGCCCGGGAAGCAGTCCGCGTTCGATGTCGGCGCGGGTTGCGATGGCGCTCTCGACTATTCGGAACGGCAGGTCGGTCAGGGCGGGGGAGGTGTCGCCTGAATCGTCGGTGATTTCCGTGAGGGCCTGGTCCGCCAGCTGCCGGTAGTGCCGGCGCAGCAGGGTTCGCTGGGCGCGGAACGGCTCGAATCGATCGGTCAGCAGTTCCGGAAGAAGATACAGCGCACCGAGGTTCCATGTGGTGGCGGTGAGTTGCGTGACGTCGTAGGTGGCCAGCGCGTGCAGGCGCACCGTGGCGGGCGCGGCGGCGTCGGCGAGCCGCCCCGCCGCGGCGAGCGCGGGGGACACCGTCTCCTCGAGGAGCGCCACCAGGATCTCCTCCTTGTTGGGGAAGTGGTGGTAGAGCGATGCCTGCCGGATACCGACCATCTCGGCGATCTGCCGGGTCGAGGTGGCCGCGAAACCCTTGGTGGTGAACAACTCTCCGGCGGCGTCGAGTATCTCCTCGGGAGTGGTCTGCCCTGGTCTGCGCTGACTGGTCAGTCGGGGTCGTCCCGGCCCTGTGGTCACCGCTCCATGATGTCAGGTCGCTCTCGGGAAGGGCGGTCTCCACCCGCAGTGAGGGTTTCGTCACGCTCCCGAAACGTAGGCAACGATGCTGTTACGGCCGGCGGCGATCTGGATACGCGGGCGTCACCCATCGAGGCCCTTCCGCGAGAAAACTATCGAGCGACAGATATTGCTCTCGCCGAAGGAGTAAGCCCTTGAGTACACCCACAAGGACTGCGCAAGTGCTGACCGCGCCGGCCGCACCTCCCCGCCCGTCCGGCGGAACCGGCGTCGACGACACGGGCGACCTCGGCGAATTCGGCTACGAGCAGCAACTTCACCGTTCCCTGGGTAAGTTCGCGTCGTTCGCCGCCGGCTTCTCGTTCGTCTCCATCCTCACCACCATCTTCC
>NZ_JBFUGT010000536.1:0-2630 GCF_056402775.1 Rhodococcus sp. P3_B8 | reverse complement strand
TGGATGCATAGGCTGGCGGCATGGAGCTGTCATTGCGCCGGTTGCGGATGCTTCGGGAGTTGCATCGCCGAGGCACCGTGACTGCCGCGGCGCTGGCCTTGCACTACACCACATCCGCGGTATCCCAACAGCTCACCCAGCTCGAACGCGATGTCGGCGCAAAGCTATTCGAGCGGCGCGGTCGGCGGGTGCAGCTCACCGAGATCGGCCTGCTCCTCGCCGAGCACGCCGAGGAGATCATTCGATCGGTGGAGCGCGCGACGACCGCTCTCGAGCAAACGCAGGACGGGGTCACCGCCCGATTGACCGTCGGCGTGTGGGCGTCCGTCGCGTCGAGCCTGGTGCCGAGTGCGCTGACGTTGCTGGCCGCCGAACATCCCGGCATCGAGGTGCGAACGAGGGAGCTCGCGCCGGAGGACACCGCAGTCGCGGTACGGGACGGGTCGCTGGACTTCTCCTTCGTGATCGACTATTCCGACTACCCGATGCAGTGGGACCCGGAGTTGACCAGGGTGGTGATCGCGGTGGAGCGACTGCACGCAGCGCTGCCTCCGGGAACGGTTTCCGCCAGAACCATGGCGCTGGCGGATCTCGCCGAGCACCCCTGGATCCTTGCGGGACCCACGTCGCATTTCGGCCGCGCGGTGCGCTTGGCCTGTCAGCGTTGCGGATTCGAACCCAGGATCAACCATGAGGTCGGCGAGCAGGCGACGGCACTCGCGATGGTTGCCGCGGGCCTGGGAGTCACCCTTGTCTCCGATCTCGGACTGACGCTGCGCCCGCCGGGAATGGACGTCGTCGCGCTCACCGAACCACTCATGCGGACCATTTCCATCGCCCATCGGGGGACGGAAGCGCACCGACCGCCGCTGCAACTGGTGATCGACGCAGTGCGGGCCGCGGCGGCCGCACGGGGGCTCGCCGCGCGGACGCCGTACCCGTAAGCGCGTTCACCCCCCGCAGGACGGAATGTCGGGCGTGTGGGCGCATGGTTTCGAGCATGTAGTCGAGTTCGGCGATGGTGCGGTGGGGTGCGAGTGTGAGGATCGGCATCTCGGCGCTGCGGTGTACCAGTGCTGGAGTTGGTCGTGAGCGGTGTCGGGTGTGCCCCAGACGGCGAGCTCGGAACAAGGGCCGGCACGTCGGTGGTGTCGTGGGTCGGGTTGCCGGCGAGCACGGCCTCCACCTGCTCGCGGTATCCCCGTTCGCTCAGCGAGCGGCGGTAGAGCGAACCCATGCTGGTGGGGTAGAACGCGACCCACCACGACGCGATCTCACGAGCGGTTGCGTGATCGGCCGCGACGGCTGTGGGGACGGCCGGGCACACCGAGGAACGTGTGGTGCGGCCGGATCGGGCGCTCGCCTCCTGGGAGCAGGTCGATTCCGCAGGGCAGCCACGACCGGGTGGCTAGGAAGGGCACCCAGCCGCCGGCCACTTCGCCGGCGAGTTGGATGGATTTGTTGCCGAGTCCGGCGAGGTAGATCGGCAGGCCGGTGCGCGCGGCGACACCCAGCCGCAGGGGCCGGTGGTCGCGGGTCGCCGTCGGGCGGACCCGGTCGCCGTCGAGCAGTCGACGGACCTGTGCGGTGACCGCGCGTAGCTTGGCCACCGGCGCGGTGAACGATTGGTCGTGCAGTCCTTCGACGAGCTGCGGACTGCGTGCACCCAAGCCGAGGACGAAACGGTCGTGGGAGACCTGGTCGAGGCTGGTGGCGAGCATCGCGAGAGTGCCGGCGGTGCGGCCCCAGACGCTGAGCACACCGGCCGCACAGACCTCGACCGAAGCTTTCACGCCGCCCTCGATCTGGGGCCAGGACTGCGTGACACGGTCGCCTCCGGCCACCGCGAACATCGTTTCGTCGGTACCGCCGACCTGCCCAATCAATACCGAACATCGGTCGGACCGGGCTGGGCACTCCTCGGCGATGCCGGCCACCACAAGGACCCCTCCACCGGGATGGGCATCGCCGATGCGTTCCTCAGCGCCGACCTGCTCGCGGAGGCCATCCACAGCACGCGCATCCTCGGCGGGTCGGTGCCCATCCGAGACGTCTATTCTCCGTCGAACATCGCGTCGGTCCTCGCACAAGCCAACCCTTGAACGCACATTGCCTTGCGCGTGCGCACCAGGCCGTACTCGCGGTGGCACCGGTGCCATCGGGTGCGCGGCGGTCCGTGCGGTGGTTACCCTCGCAGGATGACTGCAATTCCGGATTCCACGGTGGGCACGAACACAGCGGTGTCCGGCCTCGAAAGCACCTTTGCCGACGAGCTGGGCGCCCTGACCGTCCCCTGGCAGGGTGCCCATGCGCCCGACCCCACGTTGCTCGTGCTCAACGAGCAGCTCGCGGCGTCGCTGCGGTTGGAAGTCCGGGCACTGCGAAGCGAGGACGGGGCCGGCGTCCTGTCCGGATCGACGGCGCCGGCCGGGGCCAAGCCGGTGGCGATGGCATATTCGGGCCATCAGTTCGGCGGATACGCACCGCTCCTCGGCGATGGCCGGGCGTTACTGCTCGGCGAGCTGACCAGCAGTGATGGGCAGCGGGTGGATCTACACCTCAAGGGCTCGGGGCCCACGCCGTTCTCCCGGGGCGGCGACGGGTTCGCGGTAATCGGCCCGATGCTGCGC
>NZ_JBFUGT010000535.1:0-2638 GCF_056402775.1 Rhodococcus sp. P3_B8 | reverse complement strand
GCTGTGGATGCAGCACGAATACCCGCTGACTTCCGACGACGCGGTGATGCAGAAGACTCCGGTGACGTTCGACGTGTCGGTGTGGGAGCTGTTCTGGCCTCTGCAGGTCGGTGCCACGCTGGTGATCGCCGCACCGGACGGACACCGCGACCCCGACTACCTCGCCACCCTCATTCGTCGGCACCGCATCACCACGATGCACTTCGTGCCGTCGATGTTGTCGGTGTTCACCGCGGAATCTGCTGTGGTGGTGTGTGATTCGTTGCGGTTGGTGTTCTGTTCGGGGGAGGCGTTGACGCCGGAGCAGGTGTCGCTATTCCGGGCGGTCTGTGGTGCCGATCTGCACAATTTGTACGGTCCGACGGAGGCGGCGGTCGATGTCACGTACTGGGAGACCGGTGCGGCGGACACGGTGACGGTGCCGATCGGGCGTCCGGTGTGGAATACGCAGTTGCATGTGCTCGATGCCCGGTTGCATCCGGTGCCGAACGGGGTGGCGGGGGAGTTGTATCTGGCGGGGGTTCAGCTGGCGCGGGGGTATCTGAACCGGGCGGATCTGTCGGCGGATCGGTTCGTGGCGAATCCGTATGTGGCGGGTGGGCGGATGTATCGGACCGGGGATCTGGTGCGTCGCCGCGCGGATGGGGTGTTGGAGTATGTGGGGCGTACTGATTTTCAGGTGAAGTTGCGGGGGCAGCGGATCGAGTTGGGGGAGATCGAGACGGCGCTGGAGGCGCATTCGGATGTGTCGCAGGCGGTGGTGGTGGTGCACCGCGACGACCTCGGCGAAGAGGCCCTCGTCGCCTACACGGTCGGTGCCGTGAACGTCGCGGCGACCGATCTCCGCGACCACCTCGCCACGATTCTGCCGTCGTACATGATCCCGGCGCACGTCGTGCACCTGGACACCCTGCCGCTGTCGGTGAACGGCAAACTCGACCGCAAAGCGCTGCCGGCACCCGACCTCGACGCGGCAACCACCGACTACCTGGCGCCGCGGACGCCCACCGAGGAGATCGTCGCCGGTGTGTTCGCCGACATCCTGGGGGTCGAGCGGGCCGGTGTCCACGACCACTTCTTCGACCTCGGCGGCAACTCCCTCGTCGCCACCCGACTGGTGTCGCGACTGCGCACGGCGCTCGGCGTCCCGGTGGCGCTGCGCGACGTCTTCGATGCGCCGACCGTCGGCGGGCTCGCGCAACGATTCGACGAAGTCGACCGCGACGCCCACACCTCGACTCCCGCACTGGTTCCGCAGGTGCGGCCTACGCGGGTGCCGTTGTCGCCCACCCAGCAGCGGGTGTGGTTCCTCAACCAGTTCGATACCTCGAGCCCCGTCTACAACCTGCCTCTTGCCGTGCGGTTCTCGGGTGACCTCGACGTCACGGCACTCGGTCGCGCACTCCGCGACCTGCTGGACCGGCACGAATCGCTGCGCACCGTATTCCCCGGCTCCGACACCGGACCCTGGCAGCGCATCCTCGACGCCCCCGACATCGACCTCGGCCTCACCGTCGTCGAGGCCCGGGAGGCCGACCTCGACAACTCGATCCGGACGTTCGCCCTCACCGGCTTCGACGTCACAACCGAGATTCCCGTGCGCGCACGACTGGTGCGCGTACGGGACGACGAACACGTGCTGACGCTGGTGGTGCACCACATCGCCGCCGACGGATGGTCTTTCGCGCCGCTGTCCCGCGACCTGATGGTGGCGTACGCCGCGCACAGCGGCGGCCACGACCTCCAGTGGACGCCGCTGCGGGTGCAGTATGCCGACTACACACTCTGGCAACGAGAACTCCTCGGCGAGGAGGACGACCCGAACTCCCGGGCCGCCCGCCAACTCTCCTACTGGGGAACCGCGCTGGCCGGGCTGCCGGACAGCATCGACCTGCCCACCGACCGACCCCGACCCGCTGTCGCGTCGAAACACGGCGCGACGCTGTCCTGGGAGATCTCGGCGGAACTGCACCAACGCCTGCTGACCCTGGCCCGCACCCAGAACGTCACCCTGTTCATGGTCGCGCACTCCGCCCTGTCGGTGCTGATCAGCAGGCTCAGCGCGACCACCGACATCGCGATCGGCACGCCCGTCGCCGGCCGCGGCGACCGCGACCTCGACGACCTGGTCGGAATGTTCGTCAACACCCTCGTGCTCCGCGCACAGGTGGACCCGGCATCGTCGTTCACCGCACTGCTGCAGCAGGTCCGCGACGTGGACCTCACCGCGTTCACCCACACGGATGTGCCGTTCGAACGTCTCGTGGAGCACCTGAACCCCACCCGCACGGCGGCCCACCACCCGCTGTTCCAGGTCGCGCTGTTCTTCCAGAACCATGCACCCGCGCACCTCGAACTCCCCGGGCTGTCGGTGTCGAGCGAGCCGATCCTCCCCGACGTCGCCGCGTTCGACCTGCAACTCGTCCTCACCGACACTCACGGTGCCGATGGCAGGCCCGGCCCCATCGCCGCCGAGTTCAACTACGCCACCGAATTGTTCGACGAGAGCACGATTCGCTCGTTCGGCGCACAGTTCGTCCGGATCCTCGAAGCTGTGACTGCTGCACCGCAGACGCCGGTCGGCGACATCGCGGTCGCGGACCCCGCCGCGCGCCTCCGGGAACTGGCCGGGTGGAAC
>NZ_JBFUGT010000534.1:0-2654 GCF_056402775.1 Rhodococcus sp. P3_B8 | reverse complement strand
CAACTCGGCCGCGAGGAGACGCTGCAGGACACGGGCCGTGTCCTGTCGCGGTACGTCGACGCCGTGGTGTGGCGCACGTTCGGGCAGAAGCGGCTCGAGGCGATGGCGTCCGGCGCCGACGTCCCGATCGTCAACGCGCTGTCCGACGAGTTCCACCCGTGCCAGGTCCTGGCCGATCTGCAGACGCTCGTGGAGCGGAAGGGTTCGCTGAAGGGGCTGAAGCTCACCTACCTCGGCGACGGCGCCAACAACATGGCGCACTCGCTGATGCTGGGCGGTGTGACCGCCGGCGTCAACGTGACCATCGCCAGCCCCGAGGGATTCGCGCCCCTGCCGTGGGTGGTCGAGGCAGCCCGGGCGCGGGCGGCCGAGACCGGCGCGACCATCACCCTCACCGGTGACCCACAGACGGCGGTCGTCGGCGCGGACGCACTCGTCACCGACACCTGGACGTCGATGGGCCAGGAGAACGACGGGCTCGACCGCGTCGGCCCGTTCCGCCCGTTCCAGATCAACGAGGCGCTGCTCGCAAAGGCCGACGCCGACGCGGTGGTCCTGCACTGCCTGCCCGCCCACCGCGGGGAGGAGATCACCGACGACGTCCTCGACGGACCGCAGAGCGTCGTCTGGGACGAGGCGGAGAACCGGCTGCACGCACAGAAGGCACTGCTGGTGTGGCTGCTCGCACAGCGAACCGGGGACCGTCCGTGAGTGCGGCACCTCCGCAGAGTGCAGGTGCGGCTCAGCCGCAGCGTGCAGGTGCGGCACCGCCGCAGCGTGCAGGTGCGGCACCGCCGCAGCGTGCAAGTGCGGCACCGCCGCAGCGCCCCGCGAACGCGGCGACGGCACCCACACGGGCGGGACGGCAGGCACGCATCGTCGCGATCCTGTCGAACAACCCGGTCCGCAGCCAGACCGAACTCGCGGCGCTGCTCGCCGCCGAGGGCATCGACGCCACCCAGGCCACGCTGTCGCGGGACCTCGAGGAACTGGGTGCCGTGAAGCTTCGCGCCGCAGACGGCGGCGCCGGGGTCTACGTGGTGCCCGAGGACGGAAATCCCGTCCGCGGCGTCTCCGGCGGAACCGACCGGCTGTCGCGGTTGCTGGGGGAGTTACTGGTGTCGACCGATGCCAGTGGCAACATGGCGGTGCTGCGAACTCCCCCGGGGGCAGCGCACTATCTGGCGAGTGCACTCGATCGGGCATCATTACCTGACGTCGTGGGAACCATCGCGGGGGATGACACCATTCTCGTGGTGGCACGGGAGCCGCTGAGCGGGGCGGAACTCGCGGCCAAGATCGAATCCCTCGCCTGACAACTGAATCATCTCTACAGATCTTCAACCTAAGGAGCACAAGGACCATGGCCGATCGCGTCGTACTCGCCTACTCGGGCGGGCTGGACACCTCAGTCGCCATCAGCTGGATCGGCAAGGAGACGGGCAAGGAAGTTGTTGCTGTCGCCATCGATCTCGGCCAGGGCGGCGAGGACATGGAGGTCGTGCGTCAGCGTGCACTCGACTGCGGTGCGGTCGAGTCGGTCGTGGTGGATGCGCGCGACGAGTTCGCCGACGAATACTGCCTGCCGACCATCCAGGCCAACGCCCTCTACATGGACCGCTACCCGCTCGTGTCGGCCATCAGCCGCCCGCTGATCGTCAAGCACCTCGTCGAGGCCGCGCGTGCCCACGGCGGCACCACGGTCGCGCACGGCTGCACCGGCAAGGGCAACGACCAGGTCCGGTTCGAGGTCGGCTTCGGATCGCTCGCCCCCGACCTGGACGTCATCGCACCGGTCCGCGACTACGCGTGGACCCGGGAGAAGGCGATCGCGTTCGCCGAGGAGAACGAGATCCCGATCAACGTCTCCAAGAAGTCGCCGTTCTCGATCGACCAGAACGTGTGGGGCCGCGCCGTCGAGACCGGGTTCCTCGAGGACCTGTGGAACGCGCCGACCAAGGACGTCTACGACTACACGCAGGACCCGACCGTCAACTGGCAGGCACCCGACGAGCTGATCATCAGCTTCGAGGCCGGCCGGCCCGTCGCGATCGACGGCAAGCCGGTCAGCGTCCTCGAAGCGATCCAGGAGCTCAACCGCCGCGCCGGCGCTCAGGGTGTCGGCCGCCTCGACGTCGTCGAGGACCGTCTCGTCGGCATCAAGAGCCGTGAGATCTACGAGGCTCCCGGAGCGATGGTCCTCATCAACGCCCACCAGGAACTCGAGCACGTCACGCAGGAACGCGAACTCGGCCGCTACAAGCGTCAGACCGAGCAGCGCTGGAGCGAGCTGGTGTACGACGGCCTCTGGTTCTCCCCGCTGAAGGTCGCGCTGGACACGTTCATCGAGAAGACGCAGGAACGCGTCTCCGGCGACATCCGGCTGGTGCTGCACGGCGGTGCGATCATCGTCAACGGCCGCCGCAGCAACGAGTCGCTGTACGACTTCAACCTGGCGACCTACGACGAGGGCGACACGTTCGACCAGTCCTACGCCAAGGGATTCGTGCAGATCCACGGACTGTCCTCGAAGGTCGCGGCGAAGCGCGATCTGGGCCTCTAGGGATGAGTGCTCACGGCACCAACGAAGGAGCCCTCTGGGGCGGCCGGTTCGAGTCCGGACCGGCCGCCGCCATGGCGGCGCTGAGCAAGTC
>NZ_JBFUGT010000533.1:0-2660 GCF_056402775.1 Rhodococcus sp. P3_B8 | reverse complement strand
GGGTTTGTCCGTCACGTAATTCCCCACCCCGCCGTCACGTAATTCCCCACCCCTGGGGCGTGTCGGCCGGGGGTTCGGGTGCTGCTGCAGGTTCGCTCCTGACTGGGTCACCGACAACGGGGCCCGGGAAGGGGCCTGACGGTGGCGAGGAGAACGTGGACGATGATCGATCTGATGGAGTTGTTCCGGCATTGGCATGCCGGCCGGTCCCAGGTGCAGATCGCGGAGGCCCTGGATATTGACCGAAAAACCATCCGGAAATACCTGGCTCCCGCCGTGGCGGCCGGGTTGACACCGGGCGAGGGAGGGAAGTTCGACGAGCCGCTCTGGTGGGAGCTGATCACCGGATGGTTCCCGGAGGTCGGCGACCCGGCGGCGCGGGCGGTGACATGGCCGGCGATCGCCGCGCACCACGACTGGATCGACGGGCAGCTGACGGCGTCGGTGACGGTAGCGACGATTGCGCAACGCCTGCGCGACGACCTCGGCGTCGCGGTGTCGGAATCGACCGTACGACGGTATGTGGCAGCACAATTCGCCGAGAAGGTGGCGGAGTCGAAGGTGACTGTGGCCCGTGGCGCGGTCCCGCCTGGCGACGAGGCCCAGGTCGACTACGGCAAGCTCGGCATGTGGCGCAACCCGGCCACCGACCGGCGGGTGGCGGTGTGGGCGTTCGCGATTATCCTGTCCTGCTCACGGATGCTGTTCGTGCAGCCGGTGCTGCGGATGGACCAGAGTTCGTGGTGCGCCTCGCACGTGGCGGCGTTCGAGTTCTTCGGCGGCACGCCGGCCCGGATCGTGTGCGACAACCTCAAAACCGGGGTCGACCGGCCTGACCTGTACGACCCGAAGATCAACCGCGCCTACGCCGAACTCGCCGCCTACTACCGGGTGTTGATCGACCCCGCCCGCGCCGGAAAACCAAAGGATAAACCCAGGATCGAGCGCCCGATGCCCTATATCCGCGACTCGTACTTCAAGGGCCGCGAGTTCACCTCACTGGCGCAGATGCAGGACGCTGCCCTGGCCTGGTGCACCGACGTCTACGGGCTCCACAATCACCGTGGTCTCGACGGTGCGCAACCCGTAGCGGTGTTCGACGCCATCGAAAAGCGCACTCTCACAGCACTTCCTCCGAAACCGTTCGAGCTGGTCCTCTATCAGGTCGGGAAGGTCGCCCCGGACTGTCACGTCAAGGCCGGCAAGGCCCTGTATTCGGTGCCCTGGCGGCTGATCGGCCAGCAGGTGCTGGTCCGCACCTGCGGCGACGTGGTGCAGATCTTCCACACCGAGCAGGTGGCCGCCACGCATGTGCTGCACCTGTCGGGGCGGTCGACGAACCCCGAGCACTACCCGCCGCACAAGATCGCCTACACGCTGCAGACCGTGGTCTGGTGTCGGGCGCAGGCCGAGCAGATCGGTCCCGGCGCCGTCGCGGTCGTCGCCGAGTTGTCGCAGGTCAACGCGCTGCACCGGCTGCGGGCGATCCAGGGCATCGTCCGGCTGCGGGACCGCTACGACGACGCCCGCCTGGACGCGGCCTGCGCCCGCGCCCTCGAGGTCGGTGACCCCAGCTACCGCACCGTCAAGGGCATCCTCGCCGCCGGCACCGAACACGACGGAGAGCCCACACCGGCCCCTACGCCGGCGCCGGCGTTCCTGCGCGGACCCGACGCCTTCGACACCGAACGCACCGCCTGAAGTGTTGAACGCTGCACCGACGCATGCTGCACACCAATTACTTTCATCAGAACACTAGGAATCGTCATGACCATTCACGACCCCAGCCTGCGGGCTGCGCTGAAGACGTTGAAGTTGACCGGGATGCTCGACACGCTCGACGCCCGGCTCGTTCAGACCCGGGACGGGCAGCTCGGACACCTCGAGTTCCTGCAAGTGCTGTGTGAGGATGAGATCGCCCGCCGGGAAACCGCGGCGCTGGCCCGTCGGCTGCGACGAGCGCGGTTCGAGCAACCGGCCACGTTCGAGGACTTCGATTTCACCGCGAATCCGAAACTTCCCGCGGCGATGCTGCGGGACCTGGCCGCCCTGCGCTGGCTCGATGCCGGCGAGTCGGTGATCCTCTACGGTCCCGTTGGAGTAGGCAAAACCCATGTGGCACAAGCGCTTGGGCATCACGTCGCCCGCCGCGGCGGGGACGTGCGGTTCGTCAAGTGCTCCCGCATGCTCGCCGATCTCGCCGGCGGCCATGCCGACCGCACCATCGGTCAGCGGATCCGCGAATACACCCGGCCGCTGGTGTTGATTATCGATGATTTTGCGATGCGTGAGCACACCACCACCCAGTCCGACGACCTCTACGATCTGGTTTCCGATCGCGCCATCGCCGGCAAACCCCTGATTCTGACGAGCAACCGCGCCCCGAAGGACTGGTACCCGCTGTTCCCGAACCCGGTCGTCGCCGAGTCGCTCCTCGACCGGCTCATCAACACCAGCCATCAAACCCTGATGGACGGACCGTCCTACCGACCCCGCAAACGACCCGGACACCGCCCCACCGCCGCAACCTGACCCGCACCCCGCCCGCTCGGGTTACCCTCGACTCAGCACGCCCGAGCATGGGGAATTACGTGACGGACACCCCTGGGGAATTACGTTTACGTGACGGACACCCCTGGGGAATTACGTGACGGTCGACA
>NZ_JBFUGT010000532.1:0-2663 GCF_056402775.1 Rhodococcus sp. P3_B8 | reverse complement strand
GCTCCCGCCGCGCGCAACAACGCCGGAACAGAGTCCGACTGGTCTGTTTCATTCTCCTCTCAACAATTGCGGATGTCACCGTTGGTTCGGCGCTCTAAGCACTCGTGGATGATCCACCCCGCCGCTGAGTCGATGTCGATTCGTCTCTTGATGTTGTGGGTAAGCCGGGAATCCATCTATCCCTACCGTCACCGAAAGTGGGCACTGTCGGCTATCTCGAGCGCCGTTTGAACCACGAGCGCGACGAGGTGTGGCGGGTGCTCCGCCTGCTGCATCCCGCGTGCGCAGACAGGGGACATGGCGTGCCGTCTTCAGGCGCCCAGTCCGCTCGAGTATGCGAGCGGGGCAATCGTGCTGCGGTGAGACATCACCGGCGACGGTCGCTCGCGGTCGGTTCTGCAGTTCAGCCACTGTTGCCCCAGCCGGGAGGGCGGCATCGAAGAGAAGGGCTGGTGGCTCACCGAACTCGACGTCCTCGGTGAGCTACTCGAGGGCGCGGACGTGACCGATTTCCGGCGCCGTGCCGATGACATGATCGACCGCTGCCGACGCGCGTTCGGATAACAAGGGGATCGAGGGCAGATGAGTCCTCACTCCTCGGTGGACTGCTCGAGTCGGTACTCGGTTCACGATGTGGTGGGCGGTAACAGGGCTGAGGGACCTCGACGTTGTCGGAGAGATTGTCGCGCATCTTGTCCACTTCCTGCTCGATCCGGTCGACGGCGCTGTCGTTGCTGAGGACGGTGACCACCCCTGCGGCAAGGCGATCGAGATGACGATCGCCAGCGCGCTCAGCACCAGGCCGACGACCGCCACCCCCTTGCCGGTGATCCCCACCTGGCGGCAGCCCGCCGGCCGATCACTCCGAGGATCAACCCTATGATGCCCAGCAGCCCGACCGGGGACAGGATCACAATCAGCACACACACGACGCGGCCACCCCGAAGGCGAGCGCGAAGGCCGCGGCCGCGCTGGTGCGCGCCCGCCTGGTGACCACCCGTTCCTCGACAGCGACAGGCTGGTCGTCGACAGGGCACTCGTCGACCCTAGGCTCTATGCGCCGCGGGTCCTCATCGCGTCCCGGGCCGCTCAGCGGTCTGTTCATCGTTACCTCTGTGTCGGTCGTTTGCCATGCGGCGCACCTCGACGCTCGGTGTGCCACCCAATACGCCCAGCTCACGTGCGCCCCAACCCGGACCGAGCCCACCGCCGTCCTTCGCTGCACGCGGTACCTCTACTCGGACGTGGGAAGGAAGCCGCCGATGCGGCGGCGGGATTGACCAGTGAGGTGAGCGGCGTGGCAGGCGTACCGCCGCATCGACGCGGGTACCCGATCTGGGTGGGGCAAGGGAATGTCGAGAGGCCCCTCGTGAAGGTGATCGTTGATGAGCAATCTGTACTATCCACTGGCTGTTGCGCTGTACATCCTCGTGGCACTCTGGCAAGGCAATCTCGGCCACTGGTGAGATGCGCCGAGGGCGTCCGGCGGGTCCGGGTGGAGTGCCGCCCGATGTAGAAAATCGACGAGACTCGACGACCCACCCTTTGTGCTCGTCGATGGTGGAACGGTGTGCCCGAAAACGGGGGTTGGTCGATGTCCGGGGGACGGGTGAGGATACGTCAGCACGACGACCGTGAGGGAATCGCCTATGAGCGTGTGGATCCCGAGCGTCGGTGCCATTCGGTGGCCAGGGTCAGGCCAGGCGTCACCTTGGGTGCGATGAGGTTTCATCTTCCATTCTGACGCCCCAGCAAGCGGCGATGTCCATTCCTCGTGGTGGAGGCAAGTGCGTGGGCGGTCCGTTCAGTTCCCGCCGCCGTTGCCGCGGCCGCCACCGTTGTTGCCCCCGTTGCCGTTTCCGTTGCCGTTTCCCTGGTTCCCGTTGCCCGGACCGCCCTGGCCGTTGCCTCGGTTGCCGCCGCCCTGGTTGCCGTTCCCGCCGCCGGTGCCCGCGCCTCCGCCCGGTGCGGTGTCGTCCGGCGCGACAATGTCCGGTGCCGGGGCGATCGGTTCCGTGCTGATCATCGTGGCCGGCGGCGGCGCTGCCGGGGCGAGGCTGCTGCTCGGGGTGGGAGCGGACGGCGACAGGACCGAGGTCGACCCTATGGTGCTGCCCTCGTCCTGCGACGCGACGGCCAGTGCCAGCAGCGCGATAGCCACCAGTACTGCCGCGACCGCGGCGATGATCACCCCGGTACCGGGTGACCGTCGCGGCTGTGCGGGTGGAGGCGGGGGATCAGCGGCGACCGGGACGGGGGTGAACACCCGGGTTGGGGGAATCTTGCGCGGATTCGTGAGGGCCGCACGCATCTGCGCCGCGCTGGCGAACCGCTGCTGGGGGTCGCGGCTGAGGGCGCGCTCGATCACGGCGATCAGCGTCGGATCGAGGTCGGGGCGCACCGCGGCGAGCGGTTCGTATTGACCGTTGACGATCGCGTGAGCCAGCGACATGATCGTGTCCCCGGTGCAGGATTCCCGCCGCGTGTGCGGCACCGAGGGCGTCGAGGGTTTGGGTGAGAATGGTCCGCGCTCGCGGTGCGGGGAGCGGGCCGGCGAGGAGGTCGTCGAGCAGGGTCCGTCCGGGCAGGCGTTCCATCACGATGTACGGGGCACCGTGGTCGTCGCCGCTGTCGTGGACGGCGACGACGTTCGGGTGGTTCAG
>NZ_JBFUGT010000531.1:0-2687 GCF_056402775.1 Rhodococcus sp. P3_B8 | reverse complement strand
CAGGCCCGTGTCGGTGTCGAGGAAGATCACGCCCTGCGCCTCGAGGTCCTCACGGATCGAGTGGTACACCACCTCGGACTCGTACTGAGCCGCGACACCGGCGACGAGGCGCTGCTTCTCGGCCTCGGGGATGCCCAGCTTGTCGTACGTGTTCTTGATGTCCTCGGGCAGGTCTTCCCAGCTCTCGGCCTGCTTCTCGCTCGAGCGCACGAAGTACTTGATGTTGTCGAAGTCGATGCCCTCGAGGTTCGAACCCCAGTTCGGCATCGGCTTCTTGTCGAAGGTCTTCAGCGCGCGCAGGCGGATGTCGAGCATCCAGTCCGGCTCGCTCTTCTTCGCCGAGATGTCGCGCACGACGTCTTCGGACAGACCGCGCTGCGCACTGGCACCGGCCTCGTCGGAATCGGACCAGCCGTACCCGTAATGCCCGAGTGACGCGATGGTCTCTTCCTGCGTGAGCGGCTCGGCGTTGGCCGACGCAGTGGATGTCACCTGGTCTGATGTGACGGTCATGCGAGCTCCTTCCGGAGTCTTGTTACGAGACCGGCGAGGGCTGGTCGCCGGTGGAGTACAGGTTGCTGACTAGGGGATCTATCGGGAAATCGTTGTTATTTGGGACCGGACGGGGGGACGAGTGGAACGTGGGTGGTGCATGCGCAGTCGCCGTTCGCGATGGTCGCGAGCCGCTGGACGTGGGTGCCGAGCAGTTGGGCGAACGCTTCCTGCTCGGCTTCGCACAGTTCCGGGAACTCCTCGGCCACGTGTGAGACCGGGCAGTGGTGCTGGCAGATCTGCACGCCGTTGCCCACCGGGCGCGTCGACGCCGCGAATCCCGCAGTGGTGAACGCGTCGGCGATGGCGTCGGCGGTGGTCTCGAGGCCCTCGGCGCTCTGATCGTCTGCCGGGGTCACGTTTCCGACGATCGCCTGGACTCGGCGACGAGCGAAATCGGTGATCGCGGCGTCTCCCCCGACCTCCCGCAATTGACGCATGGCCGCACCGGCGAGGTCGTCGTACGCGTGTCCGAGCCTGCCGCGGCCCTTGGCGGTGATCTGGAAGTATTTGGCGGGTCGTCCTCGTCCGCGGTGACGCACGGCGACGGAGGACGCCTCGCGCGCCTCACCGGAGTCCAGGAGTGCGTCGAGGTGCCGGCGGACACCGGCGGCACTGAGGCCGAGGCGGGTTCCGATTTCCGATGCGGTGATCGGCCCCTCCTCGAGGAGGAGCTTCACGACGGCAGCGCGGGTGTGGCCTTCGTGGCCGACGGCGACGGGTGACGCGGTTCCGACAGGCGCCGCCGAGGAAGGCGCGTGAACTGCGCTTTCCTTCGTTGCACGTGGTGTCGTTTCCGTTTTCACAACACCAGTGTGACGGAATTCGGATCGCAGGTCTACTAAGGGTGCCCTGCCTTACACCTGTGATTATGTGCCGCCCGGGCCCGGGAATACTGGCCGAACCGGTTGTGTTCGGCGCACCGCTACGCTGCCTGTGTGCCGCAGACCCCCGAGAACCCGGAGCCGACCCGCGCGGAGCCGACCTTCACGGCTCGCGCCGCTCTCCGACATCCGGCCGAGCTCGCCCGCCGGGCGCTGGGCATCGACGGCCGCTCCCCGCGCCCCTCGGTGGCGGCCGCGTTGCACGGCGACGAGCCGGAAACCGCGGGGCTGAACGAACAGGAAACCGCGCAGCTCCGCGGGATCCGCCGGTTCGGTGCGACCGGAACCGTCCTGATGGCGGTGGGTGCGCTGGGCGCAGGCGCCCAGCCGGTACTGCAGAACCCGGTCCAGGGGCTTCGCGTCATCGGGCTTCCCGCCCGGATCCCCAGCGTCGCGTTGACGCTCACCATGACCGGCACCGTGATGATCGTGCTCGCGTGGCTACTCCTCGGGCGCTTCGCGATCGGCAGCCTGCAGTCCGGGGCCGTGCGTCGCCTCAACCGGTCTCAGCTCGACCGCACCCTGCTGCTGTGGATCATCCCGCTGTCCGTTGCGCCGCCGATGTTCAGCAAGGACGTGTACTCGTACCTCGCGCAGAGCGAGATCGCGGCCCGCGGGCTCGATCCCTACGCGATCGGTCCCGCCGGTGCGCTCGGGGTCGATCACGTCCTGACCCGGACCGTGCCGACGATCTGGCGCGACACCCCGGCGCCGTACGGGCCGCTGTTCCTCTGGATGGGGCGTGGAATCAGCTGGCTGACCGGCGAGAACATCGTCGCGGGGATCTTCCTGCACCGGCTGCTGGCCCTCGCCGGTGTGGCGATGATCGTGTGGGCACTCCCCCGGCTGGCGCGGCGCTGCGGTGTCGCCGAGGTCAGCGCCCTCTGGCTGGGCGCCGCCAACCCCCTGCTGCTGTTCCACCTGGTCGCCGGAATTCACAACGAGGCTCTGATGCTCGGCCTCATGCTGGCCGGGATCGAGCTGGCGCTGCGGGCCGTCGAACGATCGGAGCCGATCCGCGGGCAATCTCTCCTCCTCCTGCTGTCGGGGGCGGCACTCATCGCCCTGTCGTCGACGATCAAGATCCCCTCCCTCCTCGCACTGGGATTCGTCGGGATGGCGCTCGCCCGGAGATGGGGCGGAACCCCGAAAGCGGTGCTCACCGCGGCCGCCCTGCTCGGCGGGGTGGCCCTGGTGGTCACCCTCGCCATCAGCACGTCCAGCGGACTCGGCATCGGCTGGGTACACACC
>NZ_JBFUGT010000530.1:0-2698 GCF_056402775.1 Rhodococcus sp. P3_B8 | reverse complement strand
TTCCGGCACGGTAGGGCCGGTCACTTCTCGGCGGCGGCCTTGATTCGCAGCGCGAAATCGGGTGCGTCCTTCCGGGCCGCCCGAAGCGCGAGAGGTGCGATCAGCTTTCCGATTCCGTGGCCCTCCAGCACGTTGAAGATCGTCACCTTGGTGCCTGCCCCCGAGGGTTCGAGGTCGTAACCACCCTCTTTCGCGGTGACGGTATTCTTCGAACGCTCCGCCCAGCGAATCTTCTGTGGCGCCTCGAATTCGGTGATCTCGAACTCCCGCTTCGTGGTCATCCCGGCGTCCTTGACGGTGCTGACGAAGAGGGTGCCGACACCGGGCGGACCGTCCGTCTTCTTCACGATCTCCTGCACCCGGGGACTGAAGTCCCGGTCGTTGACCCCGGCGGCGAGGTACTCGAACACTTCCTCGATGGGGCGATCGATCACAACAGTGCCTTCGAACCGTCCAGCCATGCCAGCCTCCCGTTTCCGTGACCTGCCGGGTTCCGACGTTACTCGCGACGTAGCCGCGGCGCGGTCACATCGCCACCGGGCCGACGGTCATAGAAGTGACGGCGCGCAACGCGGCGTCTCCCCGCAAGGACCCTGCGCACAGGAAGACTTCGACATGGACATCTCGGTCAGCGACACCTCCCGGGTCGGGCGATCGACCCCGGCACGCCCGTTTCTCTCCACCGCCCGCGGCACACTCACGCTGACGCTGTTGTGCGCCGTGGCATTTCTCGACTTCGTCGACGCATCCATCGTCAACATCGCCCTGCCCGACATGCGCAGCGACCTGGACATCTCGGTTCAGGAACTGCAATGGGTCCCGAGCGCCTACCTCCTCACCTACGGCGGTTTCATGCTGCTCGGCGGCCGCCTGGCCGACCTGCTCGGTCGCCGTCGCGTGCTCGTCACCGGCACCGTCGTGATCGGGCTGTCATCGCTGATCGGCGGTTTCGCCGGAAGCGCGGAGGTCCTGATCGGCGCACGACTCGCGCAGGGTGTCGGTGCGGCACTGATGCTTCCGGCCGCGCTGTCGATTCTGACGACGACATTCGAGGAGGGCCCCGAACGGCACACCGCACTCGGCGTCTGGGCCGGGGTGGGCGGTCTCGCTTCCGCCGTCGGTGTCTTTCTCGGCGGCGTGCTCACCGAGGGACCGGGCTGGCGATGGGTGCTGTTCGTCAACCCTGTCGCGTGCGCGCTCGTGCTTCCGGCGGTCTTCGCGCTCATTCCCGGCGACCGGCGCCGCGCCCGGTTCGCGAACTTCGACGTCGCCGGCAGTGTGCTCGGCACCGGCGGGATGCTGTTGCTCGTCTACGCCCTGGTGGAGGCACCCGACCAGGGATGGGGCAGCGCTCGCACGATCGCCGGGTTCGCCGGTGCGTTCGTGCTGATCGTGGCGTTCGTGATCAACGAGCAGCGCAGCCCGCACCCCCTGCTGCCGCTGTCGATCTTCCGCGTCAGGGGCCTTGCCGCCGCGAATGTCACAGGACTGATCGCCTTTGCGGGTCTCATCGCGATGTTCTTCTTCCTCACCCTCTACATGCAGAACGTTCTCGGYTACTCCCCCATCCAGACCGGTGCGGCCTACCTCCCGCTCTGCCTGGGGGTCGGGGTCGCCGCCGGGGTGTGCTCCCAGTTGCTGACCCGGACCGGAACCCGTCCCGTCGTCGTCGTGGGAGCGCTGGTGGCCTCGGCCGGCCTGTACCTGCTGTCCCGGATCCCCGTCGACGGCTCCTATCTCAGCGATCTGCTGCCCGGACTGATGATCGTGTCGTTCGGTCTCGGCGCCGTCTTCGTCGGCGTCACGACCGCGGCCAACGCCGGTGTGCCTGCCGGCGAGGCAGGGCTCGCGGCAGCGTTGCTGAACGCCTCCCAGCAGGTCGGCAGCGCACTCGGTCTCGCGATCTTCGCCGCGATCGCCACCTCGCATTCCCAGCATCTGCTCGAGGCGAATTCGCCTGTGCCCGAGGCACTCACCCTCGGCTTCCAGCGAGCACTGCTGACCGGCAGCATCTTCCTCGTCGCCGCGGCCGTGATCGGCCTGCGCACCGGCAACGCACACGGAGACGGCGAACACCGCACGAACTGACCCCGGCGGGCTCGTCAGTCGAGGTTCTCGACGACGAGCCCGGCGAGGCGCTCACGGTCGGCGAGGATGTCGATTTCGACGATCTTCCCGCGCCGGATCGTGACGCCCATGACCGACAGCAGCTGCCCGTCGGCGATCGCGACCACTCCGGCGGCACCGTTGACGAGCGCCGGATGCGCGAACCGAGCCAACCGGGCGAACCCCAGGACCCGGCCCGCGACGGTCTCCGAGCCGCGCACCATCGTGGAGGCGCCTGCAGGCAATGCTCCGGTATCGGCGCGGAGCACGACATCCGGGTCGAGCACCGCCACGAGCGCGTCGAAGTCGCCGCTCCTCGCGGCCGCCAGGAACGCGTCGACGACCGCACGCTGACGGACCGGATCGGTGTCGGGAACCGGGGCTCCCTGCAGACGCCGGCGTGCGCGACTGGCCAGTTGCCGGGCGGCCGCGGGGGTTCGTTCCACGATCGGGGCGATGTCCTCGAAGGGCACCGCGAACATGTCGTGCAGCACGAACGCCAGTCGCTCCGCGGGGGCGAGCGTGCCGAGAACGACGAGCAGTGCAAGACCCACCGAATCGGCCAGCACCGCCTCCTGTTCGGGGTCGCCGC
>NZ_JBFUGT010000529.1:0-2746 GCF_056402775.1 Rhodococcus sp. P3_B8 | reverse complement strand
CACGTCAGGACTCGACCTCGACGACACGCTTCGCACCATCGTCCATGCCGCGATCAATCTGGTGGATGCCCGCTACGGCGCGCTGGGGGTGCTGGGCCCGGGTGGGGGCTTGAGTGAGTTCGTCTTCGAGGGCATCGACGAGGAGACACGCGAGCGTATCGGCGACCTGCCCCGTGGTCGCGGGGTCCTCGGTTTTCTCATCACCAATCCGAAGCCGGTCCGGCTGGAGGACCTGTCTCATCACTCTGCATCGGTGGGATTCCCGGCCGAGCACCCGCCGATGAAAACGTTTCTGGGAGTTCCCATTCAGATCCGGGACGAGGTGTTCGGGAATCTCTATCTGACGGAGAAGGCGAACGGTGCACAGTTCACCGAGGACGACGAGGTGCTTCTCCGCGCGCTCGCGGCCGCCGCCGGGATCGCGATCGAGAACGCCCGCCTGTACGAGGAGTCCCGGACGAGGCAAGCCTGGCTCGAGGCGACACGTGAGATAGCGACCGAACTACTCGCGGGCAGMGAGACGGCGGAAGTGCTGCGGGTGATCGCCGACGACGCGCTTGCCCTCACCGGCGCCGACAGTGCTTTCCTCGCGGTGCCGGACGATCCCGACATCCCGTCGGACGAGGTCACCGAACTCGTGGTGACGGCATCGGCGGGGACGGTGTCGGATCGCATCATCGGCCGGACGATCCCGGTCGACAGATCCACGTCCGGTGAGGCTTTCCGCGAGCGGACACCGCTTCGCGTCACCGCGCTGGCGTTCGATCCCGGGTTCGAGACGGGAACCCGGTTCGGTCCGGCGCTGGCGCTGCCGCTGCGCGCCGCGCAATCGGTGGCAGGAGTGCTGGTGACGCTCCGTCACGTCGACGCGTCGCCGTTCACCGATGACCAGCTGGCGTTGATGTCGGGGTTCGCGGACCAGGCGGCCGTCGCGCTGCAACTCGCCAACAGTCAACGCCGAATGCGTGAGCTCGACGTCCTGTCCGATCGCGATCGCATCGCGCGCGACCTCCACGACCACGTCATCCAGCGACTCTTCGCGGTTGGCCTGTCACTGCAGAGCACCTTGCAGAGGGCGAAGGCTCCTGTTGTCAAGCAGCGGCTCGAACAGTCGATCGACGACCTTCACGACATCGTGCGTGATATCCGTACCGCCATCTTCGACCTTCACGGCGGTTCGGGTGGTATGACCCAGTTGCGGCGGCGGTTGCACGAGATCGTCGCCGAGACCACCGCGGATTCCGGGCTACGCACGACCGTGCACATGTCCGGGCCACTGTCCGTCATCGACGCCGCGCTCGGCGAACATGCCGAGGCTGTCCTGCGTGAGGCGTTGAGCAACGCGGTACGGCATGCAGGAGCCGACACGGTCACGGTCAGCATCTCCGTCTACGACGATCTCGCCATCGAGGTCGCGGACGACGGCAAAGGTTTCGTGGAGAACGTCGTCACCAGTGGATTGGAAAATCTGGCTGCCCGGGCGCGGGAAGTGAACGGGCACTTCACCATCGACACAACCCTCGGTGGCGGAACCACTCTCCGGTGGTCGGCTCCACTTCCGTGAGCCGGGATCGGCTCGCCCCGCCCACGAAGGTGGGACCTTCTCCCCTACGCGGCCGACGGGCGCACCGTCACGATGAGAGGTAGCGGCAACTTCTGCCGCGCGCTTCCTCGAGGAGAAGACCATGACCGCGCGCCGCCCGATCGTTGTCGGAACCGATGGGTCACCGTCATCGCTCCAGGCGGTTGCGTGGGCCGCACAGGAGGCGGCGTTGCGGAACTCCCCGCTGTCGCTGATCGCGACCACGTTCGTCCCCGGCGCCTACGGTGTGCCGATCGGCATGCCGGAGAGCTTCTTCGACGACGAGGAACGCAACGGGAAGAACCGGCTGGCTGCCGCAGCGGAGATCGCCGCCCGAACGGTACCCGGACATACCTTCCACATCCACACCACGCTCTGCACCGGAACGCCGGCAGGGGAACTCCTCGAAAGGTCGAAATCCGCAGCGATGGTCGTCGTCGGCTCGAACCGGCAGGGAATCGTCGAGCGCGGCTTCGTGGGATCGGTCAGCGCCGCGGTCGCCACCCACGCACCGTGCCCGGTCGCGGTCATCCGCGGCCTACCCGATTCCGACGTCACCCGACTCGAGGGCCCCGTCGTCGTGGGCGTGGACGGGTCGGCACACAGCGAGCCCGCCATCTCGGTGGCCTTCGAGGAGGCCGATCTGCGGCAGTGCGAACTCACGGCCGTTCACGCCTGGTCCGACGTCGACCTCCCCGTGCACTACGCGGGCGGTAGCGTTTCCGGGTGGAAGAAGATCGTCACCCAGGAAACGGCCCTCCTGTCGGAGAGTCTCGCCGGCCGGGCCGAGGATTTCCCCGACGTCAAGGTTCGGACGATGGTCGTCATGGACCGACCGGTACGCAATCTTCGCGAACAAGCCGACAACGCACGACTTCTCGTCGTCGGTAGTCGCGGACGCGGCGGATTCACCAGCATGCTGTTGGGATCCACGAGCCGCGCCCTGATGCACTCGGTGCGCTGCCCGCTCCTCATCGTTCGGTAGGGAGTCACTGTCCGAAGGGGGTCATGGAGGCTTGAATGAATTCCGACGGCCGACGACGGAGGTGACGGTGAATGAAGGCTCGGAGGCCACACGCGGTCACCACGGGCGTCGTCGTGCGCTCCCTTCGCCCCACCGACAGAACCGACGTGCAGGATCTGCACGAGCGGATGGACCAGCAC
>NZ_JBFUGT010000528.1:0-2748 GCF_056402775.1 Rhodococcus sp. P3_B8 | reverse complement strand
GTGCTCGCCACCCTCGCGTCGCGGAGCGGTCACGTCGCCCAGTTGTCGAGTGGGACGCTCCCTCGGGAACTCGACGACGACCTCGCTGCCGTCGACGTGTCACTCGTACCGTCGATGTTCGATGCCGACGCGACGTGCACCTGCGAGGAGTGGGACGTGCCGTGCCGTCACGCTGCCGCGGTGCTGTATCAGGCAGCGTGGGTGCTCGACGAGGACCCGCTGCTCTTCTTCCTCTTGCGCGGACGGGAGGGACAGGAGGTTCTCCAACTCAGGCACGGCGCACACGAGGAGACCACCCGTTCCTCGTTCGACGCTTCGCACTCCCCGGTGTCGGCGTCGGACGCCTACTCCGCAGTTCCCGGACCGCTTCCGGTGCCGCCGCGCTCCGGCGGAACCCCGGTGCGCCCACGCTGGCTCGACGACGCTCCCCCGGAGATTCAGGCGGACGCCGTCTGGTCGGCGATCGTCACTGCGATTTCGCGATACGGAGACCGTGTCTGAGGTCCTCCGACGGTCCGGGCACCAGGCTCGGTGCGACCACCCGGGCCCCGGTCGCCGGATACGGCGTGCAAATCTGGGCGTCGTGCACGAAGCACCAGCGCCAGTTGTCCCCCGCGTGAAGCGATTGGACGATCGGATGACCGCTGCGTTCGGCGTGGTGTCGCGCGTGCCGCATCGGTGATCCGTCACTGCATCCGACATAGCCGCACGTCAGGCACAACATCAGGTGCTCCCAGCGGGTACCGAGTGCGAGACAGCCCTCGCACCCGTCCGACGTGTGCGCGACGACATCGCGAATCATGTTCAGATCGGGATCGTGCCAATTATTGGATTGGGTCATTGTGCCACCCCTCAGTAACCAAGATTGGCGGCTGATCCGTCTCGCCACATGGTCACCGCGGAACGAAAGAATCCCCCGAAATCCGGCCTCAGCGGACAGCGTCCCGGTTTCGACGGCGCAAAACGGGGTAGTTCCAAGCCATGGATCTGGAAGCAGCCCCAGACCCGAGGGTGGATCACACGCCGCGGGCGACGAACCTGTCCGCGGTCGTGGCCGTCACCGCGCACATGCACGACTGCGGGAATCGCGACGAGATTCTCGCCCTGCTGGTCGAAGCTCTCCCTGAACTCGGTCCCTTCACGGTGGAATCCGAGTCGGTTCTGACGGACGAATCCGACGACGTCTGGCGTCACCGCGTGCTGCTCGACGATTCGTGGTCGAGGCCGGTGTCGCTCACCCTCCGGGCCGACTACCCGCCGACCCCGGTGCAGGCCACCCTCCTCGAGCTGCTCATTCAGCACACCGGGTCGGCCCTGCGCGCCGCATCGCTTCGCTCCCGGGCAGCCACACACGAACGTCAATTACGTGAGGCCACGGACGAGATCACCGCGCTCGGAGCGCGGGCCCTGCGGCTCGAGGAGCAAGCGAAGATCCACGACACGTTCGGGCGCCTCGCAGCGACCGGCGCCGACGAGACCGCCATCGCCGAGACACTCCACCTGATGACCGGACTCGCCGTCGGAGTCGAGGACGCCTTCGGCAATCTCCGCGTCTGGGCCGGCCCGGACAAGGCCCCGCGGTACCGCAAGATCGGCGGCGGGAACCGAGTCGACGTCCTGCGCCGTGCCGCGATGGAAGGGCACCCGCTCCGGCACGACAATCGGATCGTGCAGATAGTCCGGCCCGGCCAGACACTTCTCGGCGTCCTCTACCTGTCGGACCCGGAACATCGGGCAACCGATCTCGACACGGTGGCCCTCGAACACGCCGCGACGATGCTCGCCGTCGACATGTCGCACCGCAGATCACTGGCCGAGACGGAGGCGCGGCTCAGCCGCGACCTGGGCGCCGACCTGCTCGGCGGCACCGACGACGACAGCGCTTACTCGCGCGCCGACGCACTCGGCTACGACCTGCACACCCCGCAACGCGTCCTGGCAGTGCACTGGGGGCCGGACACACCCGTCGAGTCCGTCACGGAAGCCTTACGGCGCCACCTGACGTCCTCCGACTCGTCGGCCCTCCTCGTCCACGGTAACGAACACCGAACCGGGATCCTCGCCGCCGTGATGGACGCAAAAACAGATGTGAACCTCATCTTCACGGCGTTGGAGAAGTCGCTCGGGCCCGCGGTCGGAGTGATCGGTGTCGGATCCGAATGCACGTCCCCCAGTGGCCTACCCGACTCGTACACCCACGCGATACGGGCGCTCGAGATCAGAAAGCAGTCGCTGTCGCCCCGCGGCGTCGCGCTGTTCGACGAACTCGGCGTCTACCGCATCCTCGACTCGCACAGCAGCACCGGAGACGTCGAGGCATTCGTGCAGGAATGGCTCGGCCCGTTGCTCGACTACGACCGGGAACACCGCAGCACGATGACGGCCACGCTGGCCCAATACCTCGAATGCGGTGGCAAGTACGACGAAACCGCACAGGCACTCAGGATCCACCGCAGCACCCTGCGATACCGGATGTCCCGCATTCACGAATTGACCGGGCGTGACCTCCGCAGCGTCGACACCCGCCTGAATCTGCATCTGGCGTCCCGCGCACTGCAGGTCCTGGCCGGCGGTGCGCCGGGGTGAAAAGACATGTGCGGCATCGGTGTTCGTGCCTTGGAATGCCGAAAGCCCCCCAACAAGGTTGGGGGGCTTTCGGTAACGGATGTTCGGCGGTGTCCTACTCTCCCACACCCTGTCGGGTGCAGTACCATCGGCGCTGGAGGGCTTAGCTTCCGGGTTCGGAAT
>NZ_JBFUGT010000527.1:0-2750 GCF_056402775.1 Rhodococcus sp. P3_B8 | reverse complement strand
CGCCACGGGAGCATCTGGCCGGGGTGTCGGACGGGACGTACTTCTATGCAATCGGTGGGCGGGATCTGGCGTCGGACCAGAACACCGCCTCGGTGGAACGGTTCGATCCCGCCTCGGGAACGTGGACGACGTTGCCGGCCATGCCCACTCCTCGCGGCGGGCTCGGTGCGGTGTTCATCGACGGCCGCATCGTCACGGTTGGTGGTGAAGAACCGACTCGCGTGCTGTCGACGGTCGAGGCCTACGACGTGGTGGCCGGAACGTGGTCGCAATTGCCGGCCCTGCGCACACCGCGGCACGGGATGGCGGTCGGCGCGGTCGGAAACACGGTGTATGCCGTCGGCGGCGGTATCAAACCGACACACGCCGAATCGACTGCTGTGTCCGAGGCCCTCCAGCTCGCGCCACGCAAGACCCAGTGGGCGCCGGCGTGGCGTCCGCTGAAGGATGCACCGATCGCCCGTCAGCAGACGGCGACGGCCGTCGCGGACGGCACGATCTGGGTGCTCGGCGGACTCGACAATGCGGGGTCGACGCCGAAGGTCGAGGGGAACGACCCCGCCATCGACACCTGGAAGGCGGGCCCCGACCTTCCGGTTCCCCTCAATCACGCGATGGCCGTCGAGTACGGGGGCGAGTTGGTGGTCCTCGGAGGCTGGGTGCCGGAAGGTCCGAACCTCACCGGGATCACGTCGGACCGGGTGCTCGCGCTGCGGAACGGCAAGTGGGTGGATTTGGCGCCGATGAACGAGCCGCGGTCGGCTGGGGCCGCGGCCGTGGTCGGCGACAAGATCGTGGTCGCCGGGGGACAGGCGGACGGCGCGTTGGTGCCGACGACCGAGGTGTTCGACGGCACGAAGTGGACGACCGTCTCGGATATCCCGACCACTCGGGAGCATCTGGCCGGGGTGTCGGACGGGACGTACTTCTATGCGATCGGTGGACGGGATCTGGCGTCGGACCAGAACACCGCAGCCGTCGAACGGTTCGATCCCGCCGCGGGAACGTGGACGACATTGACCGCCATGCCCACTCCTCGCGGTGGGCTCGGTGCGGCGTTCATCGACGGCCGCATCGTCGCGGTCGGTGGTGAACAGCCGACCAAGGTGCTGTCGACCGTCGAGGCCTACGACGTTGACTCCGGCACCTGGTCACCATTACCGCCCATGCCCACGGGAGCTCACGGGATGTCCGTTGCGACGGTCGGTCACACCGTCTACGCCATCGGCGGTGCGTTACGGCCCACCCATGCGGAGTCCACCGCGACTGCACAGGCACTGGATTTCTGGTGAGAGTGCCTGCGCGGACCGGTCGATCTTCCACCGGTCACGCACGCTGAATGTCTTCTGTCCCTGTAGTTGTGCTCAGTAGAGGGGGACTAGACTTGTCATGGGAGGGGCGAGTTTCGCAGGATGCGGGTCGGGTAGGAAGTGGTTCGTGATGAAGGTGACGGCGAAGGCCACCCGTTGTGGCGGCTGGTGGGTGGTGGAGGTCCCGGGAGTCGAGGCCTCTCTCACCCGGGCGCGGCGGCTCGATCAGGTTTCTGCCATGGTGGCGGATGCTGTGCATCTGGTCGAGGATGTGCCGGCCGAGGACATCGAGGTTGTCCTCGACTACGAGATCGGGGATTCGGCGGCGCTCATGGAGGCCCGAGCGGCCCACTTGCAGGTCGAGTCCGCCGCCCACGCGCAGGAATGTGCAGCGCGGGCCTCGCGGGTCGCGGTAGCGCATCTGCGCCGATCGGGGCTTTCGGTGCGTGATATCGGCGTCATCCTCGAGCTGAGCCCTCAACGGGTCTCCCAGCTCGACCGCGCCGGCGCTCGTACCCGATGACAGTGCGAGCGACGGGTGCATACTCGGGGCCGTGAAGTCGGTCTCCGAGTGTGGTCCCGGTACTCGTTCTGGCGCTGAGGATTTCGATGTCCGACACCCTCACGATGTTCCTCGCCGGCGACGTGATGACCGGTAGGGGCGTCGACCAGATCCTCCCCTTTCCCGGCGACCCGGAGTTGAAGGAGCGTTGCGTCCGCGATGCCCGCGAGTACGTTGCGTTGGCGGAGAAGCGAAATGGTCGGATCCCCGGCCCCGTCGGGTTCGGGTGGCCGTGGGGTGAGGCGTTGCCGATCCTCGACGCGGCGGCACCCGACGCCCGCGTCGTCAATCTCGAAACGACCGTCACCACGTGTGCTCGATTCGCTTCCAAGGGAATCAACTACAGAATGCATCCGTCGAACCTGGGGGTGCTCACCGCTGCACGGATCGACGTCTGCGTACTGGCGAACAATCACCTACTCGACTTCGGCGCCGATGGTCTCGTGGAGACCCTCGACGTGCTGACCCGCAACGGCGTGCGGACCGTCGGAGCGGGGCGCACCGTGGCGCAGGCGTGGTGTCCCGTGGTCGTGGGGGGCGGAACGGGTCGTCGGCTGTTGATCTGGGCGGCAGGTATGTCGTCGAGCGGGGTCTCGCCGCACGGGGCGGCCCGCCGGGACCGGCCGGGTGTCGCGTACCTTTCCGAACCCACCGCCGCCGAGGCAGACCGTGTCCTCGACCGGACGCGGCTGATACGGAAGAACACGGACGTGGTGGTGGTCTCTCTGCACTGGGGTTCGAACTGGGGATACGACGTGCCGGATGCGCATGTCGAATTCGCGCATCGGCTCGTCGACGGTGGTGTCGACGTGGTCTTCGGGCACTCGTCTCACCACCCGCGGCCGGTCGAGATCTACCGCGGCCACCCGATCCTGTAC
>NZ_JBFUGT010000526.1:0-2759 GCF_056402775.1 Rhodococcus sp. P3_B8 | reverse complement strand
CGGATCGTCGATGAGCACAGCAGTTTGTGCATGTCCGCTCTGCAGTTCGGCGCGAGACTGATCGTTCAGGCGGGTGTTGGTCACCGTTCCGAACGCCGCCGCGAACGGGACCATGATCAGGACGAAGGTGATCATGACGGCCGCGACGACGACATCGAGACGGTCCCTGGTCCGCATGAGGGGATTTCGGCTCCACGGAGTCAGTCTCCACCAGTGTGATGTGGATGACTGATGGGTATTCATCCCGTGCCTCCTCGGCCATCCTTGCGCAATCCGAGTCTTCCGCACCCAGGGCGCGCGGCGTAGAGCACAAGGTCATCGGCAGAAGTGACAGAGAGAGCACCTTCCCAGCCGCGTTCCACGGGGGGTGCGTGGACGGCGGTCCGGCATGCCGGCACTGGCCTCCAAGGACGCCCGGACGAGTTACCTTCGGCCCTGGAACTGAGCTCGCTGGACCGCACCGAGCCGAAGCATCGTCACCCACACGACGACGGTGGCACGTCCCGCCCCGTCCGCCCCGTCCGATGCGATGAGCTGAGCGTGCCCCGAGACGAAGAGTCGAGTGCGTCTCCGGCCCCAGTGCCGGAGAAATCGGTGGTGATCGCGCCGCTACCGAGGCCAAGTCCGACCACGGTCACCACGCAGTGGGAGCCCTATCGCTGGTCGCCTGCCAGCCGGGGCAGGGTCAGGCGGCGGCCAGTGACGTACTCGATGTCGAGGACGAGGTAACAATCCGAGGACCGGATCGTCCACGGCGAGGGGCCGGTGTGGTCGAACCCGCACAGATACTCGGTGCCGGTAGCGGTGCGGGCGTGACCGAGCACGACCACACTCCATCCGGCGCGGGTTCCCGACTCGACATGCCCGGCCTCGAATGCCACGAATGTCCGATCGAAGCGGGCGAACCAGGACTCGTTCTCGGTCGCGATGACAATCTCGGCGCGGGGGGCGGCGAAGGTCACCAGCCGGACCGCGGGCAGGGCGTCCTCGGTGTAGAGCAGACGACCTGTGGGCACCGACTGCAATGCGTGGACGCATTCGGTCGGGGTCAGGGTGCCGTCAKKGTCGGAGGTGCGCATCACACTGTGGTCTTCTTTCCAGACGCATTCGGTCGGGTGCGTGCGCCTACCTCCTTCAGCATGAGCSTGTCGTCCCGGCAGGGTTAGAGTCCTAAGTCGTTACCACTGTCGCTCGGCGTCACCAGTGCCGCAGCGGCCACCCGTGACCGGGTTTGACCTCGACGAGATGGGGATATCCTCGGGGTGCACGCGCCACCGCCCGGCAGCGTCCGCGTTCTCAACGGCGGGCGCATGAGGAAGTGGCGCAGAAAGCTGGTGACGATGCCAGGAGACGACGAATCACTGCTGCTCGACACGCTCTCGCAACTGCGGCTCCAGCAGATGCTGGCCGAGATGCAGGACCGCATCGAGCAGATGACCGCCTCCCGGGAGCAGTTCGACGGACTGCTCGAGGCGATGCTCACCGTCTCCTCCGGCCTCGACCTGGCAGCGACACTGCGGCGGATCGTCGACGCGGCCATCAGGCTGGTCGACTGCCGATACGGAGCCCTCGGCGTGCTCAACCACAGCGGAGACGGGTTGCAGGAATTCGTCTACGCGGGCATCGACGACGACACCCGCCGCCTGATCGGGGAGTTGCCGACCGGGCACGGCCTTCTCGGCCTACTCATCGACCGCCCCGCACCGCTGCGCCTGGACGACATCACCGGGCACGCCGCGTCTGTGGGGTTCCCCGCACATCACCCGCCGATGCGCAGCTTCCTCGGCGTGCCGATCCGCATCCGCGGGCAGGTCTACGGCAACCTCTACCTCACCGACAAAGCCGCAGGCCAGCCTTTCACCGAGGACGACGAAATCCTCATCGAAGCCCTCGCCGCGGCCGCCGGGATCGCCATCGACAACGCCCGCCTCTTCGAACAAGCACGACAACGCCAGCAGTGGCAGCAAGCGGCCAGCGACATCCGCGGTGAACTGCTCGCCGCCATCGACCCCAGCGAAGTGCTCGACCTGATCGCCCGCCGGGCCCGCCACCTGGCCGACGCCGACCACGTCCTGATCGCCCGACCCGATGACCTCGAGCAAGAGGCCGCCGACGTCACCACCCTCACCGTCACCGCGTACGCCGGAACCGATCCGAGCGTGCCCGGCATGCGGATCGGCGTCGACGACACCGCCATCGGCCGGGTCTACCGCACCGGGACACTGATCCGGGTCCCGGAGATCAGCGACACCGGCCCACCCGGCGGTTCGGCGGTGCTGCTGCCGTTGCGGGTGTCCGCGGACTCGGTGACCGGGGTCCTCGCCCTCATCCGCAGCCGCGGCCGGGAACCGTTCGACGACCGCCAACTGCCCCTGGCCGCCGCCTTCGCCGACCAGGCCGCCCTCGCGTTGAAACTGGCCGATGATCAACGCCAACTGACCGCCCTGTCGCTGATCGCCGAACGGGACCGGATCGCCCGTGACCTGCACGACCACGTCATCCAACGACTGTTCGCGCACGGCCTGCACCTGCAAAGCGCCCACGGGCGGACCCGCGTCCCCGAAGGCCGGCAACGATTGTCGGAGATGATCGACGACGTCCAGGACATCATCACCGACGTCCGGACCGCCATCTTCGAACTGCACGACGGAGGGAACGACGGGTTCGCCCTGCGCCCGGCGTTGACCGCGATCATCACCGAACAAACCGGTGAGAGCGGACTGCGCACCACCGTGCGCATGACCGGCCCGCTGAACGTG
>NZ_JBFUGT010000525.1:0-2765 GCF_056402775.1 Rhodococcus sp. P3_B8 | reverse complement strand
GGCTCACTGTGCGGAACGTTGGGCGGGGATAGGCAATGGCGAGTTGGCTTTCGAGATGCTGGCCGCATCCGCTTTCTCGGACGCTTTCCCAAAGCTTGTCGAAGAAACGTGGTCGTGACATCCCGAATCGTTGGAATGTCTCGTCATCGGGTGCTCCGCCATAGGGCGCCGCCCAGATTCGTGCGAATCGGAGGATCTCCTCCGCCTCCCTGTCGTGAGGTGCCGGCACTTGACGATAGGCCTGTCGACGATGCCCCGTCCGGGATCTGCAGATACGGTCGTCGGCCTGCGCGCGGTGGGGTTGATCAGCAGCAATGGGGGATGCGTCGGGGTGGTGTGTGGTCATGGTGGTTCCCTGTGGGTCGACTTCGGGCATGCGTGGCCTGCGGTCCGCCGATGTAGGCACCGGGGTGGTCGTATTGCTCTCCTATCGTGTGGTCTGGAGCCAGACCGTGGTGTCCGGTGGAACTGTGAGAGCGTCCGTCGGGGGGCCGGAGGAGAGGAGGACGGTTGCGCCGGCGTCGATCGGGGCGGGCCCGCTGGAGAGGTTCACGACGCACCGAAAGGATGGTCCCCGGTCGAAGGCGAGGACATCGGGGGCGCAGGGCTGCCAGGCGAAGTCGTCCCCGCGCAGGGCGGGCAGGGTGCGGCGGAGTCGGAGTGCGGTGCGGTAGAGGGTGAGCATCGAGTCGGGGTCCCCGGATTCGGCGGCGACGGTCTTCGACTTCCAGGAGCTGGGTTGGGGCAGCCACGGCTGGATGTCGTCGGCGGCGAACCCGAAGGGCGGGTGATCACCGTTCCAGGGCAGCGGGACCCGGCATCCGTCGCGGCCGCGGATGGTGTGCCCGGATCGTTCCCAGGTCGGATCCTGCAGCAGGTTTTCGGGGAGGTCGGTGACTTCTTCGAGTCCGAGTTCTTCGCCCTGGTAGAGGTAGGCCCCGCCGGGCAGGGCGAGCATAAGAAGGGCGGCGGCGCGGGCGCGTCGAGTGCCGAGGGCGAGATCGGAGTCGGTGCCGGCGGTCAGGGTCATGGGCAATGTGCTGGTGTCGGCGCGCCCGAATCGGGTGAGGTGGCGGGTCTCGTCGTGGCTCGACAGCACCCACGTGGCCGGCGCTCCGACCTCGCAGAGCGCGTCGCGGCTGCGGTCGATCGCGGCGCGCAACACTGCCGGGTTCCAGCCGGCTCGGGGGAAGTCGAAGTTGAAGGCGGTGTGCAGTTCGTCCGGTCGCACGTAGCGGGCCAGGCGCTCGGGGCTGCGGACGATCGCCTCCGCGACGAACATGCGGTCTGGCCCGTATGTGTCGGCGATGGTGCGGAACTCGCGCAGGATGTCGTGGAGGGCGTCGACATCCCAGTGCGGGTTGTCGACCCAGGTGCTGGATTCGAAACGGGCTCCGGGTGCGTGGCCCGCGTCGGGCAGGCCGGGGACCTTGGCCATGGCCGACACGGCGTCGATGCGCATGCCGTCGACGCCGCGGTCGAACCAGAACCGTAGGACGTCGGCGAAGTCGGCGAGCACTTCCGGGTTGGTCCAGTCGAGGTCGGGTTGTTCGGGGGCGAACAGGTGCAGGTACCACTGGCCGGGTTGTCCGTCGGGGTCGGTGGTGCGGGTCCAGGCCGGTCCGCCGAAGGCGCTGATCCAGTCGTTCGGAGGGCGCTCACCGGTGTCGCCGCGTCCGTCGCGGAAGAAGTACCGGGCGCGCTCGGGCGAACCGGGAGCGCTGGCCAGGGCGTCCTGGAACCAGCTGTGGGTGTGCGAGGTGTGGTTGGCGGGCAGGTCGATGATGATGCGGAGCCCGGCGGCGTGGGCGGCGGCCAGTAGGGTGTCCGCGTCGTCGAGGGTGCCGAAGAGCGGGTCGATGTCGCGGAAGTCGGCGATGTCGTAGCCGCCGTCGGCCATCGGTGACCGGTACCAGGGGGTGATCCACACGGCGTCGACGCCGAGGTCGACGAGGTACGGCAAGCGGTCCCGGAGGCCTGTGATGTCGCCGATGCCGTCGCCGTCGGAGTCGGCGAAGCTGCGCAGATACACCTGATAGATGACGGCGTCGTGCCACCACTGGGGTGATGTGGTCATGGTGTCCTCGGGGTTGGTGGGTCGGGAGTTCATGCTCGGTGCGGAGTCAGCCCTTGACGGCGCCGGAGATCATCGCCTTGACGAAGTGGCGTTGGAACAGCAGGAACACCACGATGGTCGGTGCCATGATCAGCAGTGATCCGGCGTTGAGGAGGACGACGTCGGTGGAGTACTGGCCGACGAAGTTCTGCAGTGCGCCCGCCATGGTGCGTTTGCTGGGGTCGTCGATCAGGACGATGGCCTGCAGGAAGGTGTTCCAGGTCCACAGGAACAGCAGCAGGCACAGCGAGGCCAACGCCGGGACCGCCAGCGGGATCTGGACGTGGCGGAACGCCTGCCAGGGGCCGGCGCCATCGAGTTCCGCGGCCTCGGTGAGCTCCTTCGGCATCGAGAGGAAATGGGCCCGCATCCAGAAGACGGCGAACGGCATGAAGGTGCCGATGAGCACCAGGATCAGGCCCAGGCGGGTGTTGAGCAGGTTCATCTCGCGCAGCTGGTAGTAGAGCGGCACGATCGTTGCTTCCCGGGGGAGGGTCAGGCCCAGGAGCAGGAGGAGAAACACGACGGTGCCGCCGGGGACCTTCAGCTGACCGAGCCCGTAGCCGGCCATCGAGGCGAACAACGCTGCGACCGGGACAACTCCGGCGACGAGGATGATGCTCGAGATCAGCAGGGGTGTCACCTCGGC
>NZ_JBFUGT010000524.1:0-2775 GCF_056402775.1 Rhodococcus sp. P3_B8 | reverse complement strand
GGCGTGGAGTGGGCACTTCACTGCTGCGTGGTTCTCAGCCAGGCCGAGAGCCCGGTACCCACGGCCCGGCTGGCCGAACTGCACGGTGTGTCGAAGACATACCTCGCCAAGCATCTACAGTCGCTCGCACGTGCCGGCCTCGTCCACCCCACCGAGGGGCGCGATGGCGGATACGTCCTGACCCGCGCACCCGAGGCCATCACCGTCCTCGACGTCGTCCAGGCCGTCGACGGAACCGAGCCCGCCTTTCGGTGCACCGAGATCCGCAGGCAAGGAGTGCTCGCCGCCCCTCCAGAGCAGTGCCGCTCCGTATGCGGCATCGCGAAAGTCATGGCCGGTGCCGAACAGGCTTGGCGCGCATCACTATCGGGTGTGACGATCGCCGACCTCGGCGCAACGACAGACCTCGCCGTCCTCAAACACATCTTGGCGACGTCCACGACCTGAGGTCACCCGCGGCAAACGGAACGCGAGATTCCTGACTTCCCCACCGTGAACCGCCCTACGATCGATGGATGGAGACCGGAACCGACGAGACCAAGACCTGTTCGTTCTGCCGCGGTCCGATCGGATACGAGATCAAGGACGCTCATGCAGGCTTCGCGTCACTGCCCCCGGGGAAGCGGTATCGCGTCTTCCACTGCATGAATCGATGCCCACGATCAGCGCCCGACGGTCTCGAATGCGGACACCGCCACGAATACCTCTGACCCGTCCGTCAATGCTCGCCGGGAACGTTCAACCGAGCGAGTTCATGCCCTGCTCACCCGCGTGAGAGTCCGGGCTGAGTCTGAATCTGTCCGGGGCCGCCCTTGAAACCGCCGGCCTTACCCACCGTCCATTCACCGTCCGCACCGCACACCAGGGCGCCGTTGCGGTCTCCGGGCTTGCCGTACGTCACTGTCTCGTTGCCCTGCGAGTCCGTGTTCACGATCGGGCAGGGGCCACCGGTGGGCCCGTTCGGGCCGATCGGCTCGGCATGCGCAACGGACGCCGCCCCGAAGGCACTCAGGACGGGAAGAGCAGCGAAAGCGATGGCGGCAATGGTGCGGCGGGCGTTGATCATTCAGTATCTCCAAGGGATGGTCGGATCGTGCTTCGTTGACAGGTACAACTCTGCCCACTCCAGCGCCCGAACTGAACCAACCCTCGGAGGGCTTCGCGGCACCCCTGGGAGTGGAATCACCCCACCCTCACGGAGATCGATCGCGACCTACCGACTGCCGGAATCCGTTCTTCAGAGCCGGTTCGGACCCGAACCTTCCACGGCGAGTTGGTCTTCGGGATTGAGCAGATAGCACGCCTTCATCGACAGGCAACCACACCCGATGCATCCGGTGAGCTCGCGTTCGAGACGCTCGATACGCTTGCGCTGATCCTCGAGCTGCACCCGCCACAGCTTCGACACGCGCTGCCAGTCGCGGATCGACGGCATCCGGTCGGCCGGGAGCGTCTCGAACACCGCTCCCACGTCGGCCAGTGGAATCCCGAGCCGTTTGGCCACCACGATCAGCGAGATCCGTCGGAGCATGTGCCGTTCGTACCGGCGTTGATTCCCGGATGTCCGCGTCGACGCGATCAGTCCGAGCTGCTCGTAGTAATGGAGCGCCGAGACGGCCACACCGGTCCGACGCGACACCTCCCCCACCGACAGCAGATCCTTCGGATCCAATGACATCACATCAGCCCCTTGACCTCGAGTCCACTCGAGATTTTAGCGTGGTGTGCATGACATCGACCGCCCCGTCACCGGCCAGCTGGTCCGAGCTGCTCGGACCCCGTTACCGCTCCACCTCCGCCGTCCTCGCCGGCGGCGTCGGACTGCACGCCGTCAACATCTTTCTGACGACGAGCCTGCTGCCCACCGCCATCGGCGAACTCGGGCGCGAATCGCTGTACGCGTGGAGCGCGACCGTCTTCATGGTGGCGTCCGTGATCTCGTCGATGACCGTCAGCCGGCTGCTCGCACATCGCGGGGCGCTCGGTGCGTACCTGTTCGCGCTGGCTCCGTTCTTCGTCGGCACGATGATCTGCGCCGTGAGCCCTTCGATGGAGGTGCTCCTCGTCGGACGAGCGGTCCAGGGGCTCGGTGGGGGCCTGCTCGCGGGGCTGAGTTACGCGGTACTGCGCGAGGCGCTACCGGAGCATCTGTGGGCCCGTGCAACCGCGCTGGTCTCGGCGATGTGGGGCGTCGGAACTCTGGCCGGACCGGCGATCGGTGGGCTGTTCGCGCAACTCGGCCAGTGGCGTCTCGCGTTCGTCGCCCTGGCAGTGGTCGCCGCCGCCATCGCCGTGATCGCGCCCCGGGCGTTGCCGCGCACCGAGCGTGTGCGTGGCGGAGAACCCGTGCCTGCCACGTCACTCGTCCTGCTCACCCTCGCGACGATCGCAATCAGCGTGGCGAGCATCGTCGGCAACCGGACCCACATGCTGGCCCTGATCGCGGTCGGGGCCGCATTCATCGTTCTCTTCCTGGCCTGGGAGCTGCGGTCACCGCGCCGGGTGTTGCCGCAGTCGACGTACACCCGGGCGTCGTCCCTGAAGTGGATCTACCTCACCATCGCGGTGCTCGCGTCCGGCACCGTGTCGGAGGCCTTCACACCGCTGTTCGGTCAACGGCTCGCCGGACTGGTGCCGTTCGCCGCGGGATTCCTCGGCGCCATGATGTCGGTGGGATGGTCGGCGACCATGATCTTCAGCTCCGACATCTCCCGCCCGCGGGCGCAGACGGCGGCGAAGATCGCCGGACCCGCGGTCCTCGCCGCCGGCCTGCTC
>NZ_JBFUGT010000523.1:0-2776 GCF_056402775.1 Rhodococcus sp. P3_B8 | reverse complement strand
ACATTCTGCGCCGCAGCGGTTGTGGGCCCGGCCCCGTGGTTTGTCGACTGATTGGCGTCGACGTCGGGCCGGGGTCGGGCAGGCAACGCGTTGAGGCCATTGTCGGTTGTTTCCCTCGCCGTTCACCGCAACAACGCTGGCCTCGCGGCGAGGGATGGTTGCCATGACCTCCGCAGTCGCCGGATCGACGACGTCCATGCGGGCCTGATCGTCAGTTCCGTAGGCGACTTGTGATGGATTGGAGGAAGGCGACTGTCTCACTCTCGCGATTGGTGGATTCGCTGTCGGTAGTTCCGTAGGCACGGTTGGCGGACAGCTTGACGATGACGGCATTCGTCGACGGGTCGACATACACGAACTGGTTGTACACGCCGATGGCGCTGAACTCGCCACGGTTGCCGGCGGGAATCCACCACTGGTAGCCGTAGCCGAGGTCAAATCGGTGGGTCCCGACGATCGGCTGTCCGGGCTGCAGATGCGTGCCGCTCAGGACCACGGAATTGCGTACCCACTCCTCCGGGACAATCTGCTTGCCTTGCCACGTGCCGCCGTTGCGGTACAGCTCGCCGAGCTTTGCGAAGTCCCGGGCAGTCATGTTCAGGCCCGCGAAAGCGACCTCCATGCCGGCCGAGTCGACCAACCAGTGCCCAGGTGAGGTCATGCCGAGCGGTTCGTACAGCTTTTCCTGCATGTAATCGGTGATCGAGCGGTTCGTCGCCCGCACCAGCAGGGAACCCAGTACCTGAGTGTCGCCGGAGTTGTAGCGGCAGATCGTGCCTGGCTCGTTCTCGCGGACGACGCCGGCGACGAACTCGTCGAGGGTGCCTATGCCGCCCATGGCAGCGTTGAGGCGAAACACGTCCGACTCAGGGTCGTGGTAATCCTCGTTCCAGCGCGCACCGGACGACATCTGTAGGACCGCTTTGATCGGGACGCCGTCGTACGCAGAGCCCGGGTCAACGGGTACGTAGGCGCTGATGGAGTCGTCGATGTTCTTGATGTGGCCCTCGGCGACGGCAATACCGACCAGTGTCGAGATGAAACTCTTCGCGACTGACATGGAGATCCACGGAACATCAGGTCCACCGGTGAGTGCGTAGCGCTCGTGACGGACGACTCCCTCGACAAGTACCAGCAGCGCCGCAGTGTCGGTCTCGACGAAAAAGTCCTCGAACGACTTAGACATGCCCCCGAACTCATACGTTTCCGGCAGTGCAATCGTGTCACCGGCCGGCCATTCGTACGGTGTCGACGATGGTGTCAATTCGCTAGCGGGGAGAACACTCGCCAGCCGACAGAAGTTGTCGTGCTGGGGTGCCCCGGTGAACAAACCCAGCCCAGCGAGCTTGGCGATTAGTTGGTCGGTCATGGTCGTCCTTAGGTAGGGGTTGCCGGGACGGCAGGGGGCCGCTTGCCCGGATCTGTTCCCGCGGAAGCGGGACCACACAGTCGGCACTGTTGGCGGAAAGTAATCCCATATAGGCGGTTCGGGGTGGGTGCTGGCACCGTCGAGAGCAGCCACCTGTCATGGAGCGCAGATGCCGGGCGCCGCGGAGGTGTTTCCGGCCGAACGGGGCGTCGGGCAAATTCGTTCATCTGCTGTATACTGAAATTTAGCAGTACCAAGTGGTTAGCACAACCATTTGGTACTCATAATTTTGATTCTCCGGTGAGGTTAGGATTCGGTGATGAACGCAGAGCGTGTGGACGGTCGTACCCTTCGCTACCAGCACCGACGCCCGGAGTTGCTGGCGGCGGCAACGGAGTACGTTCTCGATCACGGCTTCGGGGATGTGTCCTTGCGTCCGATCGCGCATGCGCTCGGTGTGACGCACGCGACTTTGCTGCGGCACTTCTCGTCGAAGGATGAGTTGCTGCTGCAGGTGCTGGAGAAGATTCATGCCGATTTCCAGGAACGACTGAGAACCGATGCCGAACTGCGCGCCGCGGATTCGACAGCGGCTTTCGTTCGCATCGTGTGGCGCCGGTTGTGCGAGCCGCGCGAGCAACGCCAGTTCGTATTGCTGTTCGAGCTTGTCGGGCGCACAGCGCGGGACCCCGACCGTGGGGGGCGGCTCGTGCAGTCGATCATCAACGACTGGCTCCTGCCCGTCGAAGAGCGGTTGGGACAAGAAGGGTGGCCGCCCGACGAAGCCTCGACAATGTCGACGCTCGTCTTGGCRCAAGTGCGTGGTCTGCAGCTGGATCTCATCATGACCAGGGACCGCAACCGGGTCGATCGGGCCTTCGAATCTACTGTCGATCTGGTGGCCCGTCCAAGAGTCCGGTGACCGACACGCACGTCGTTTCCCCTGTTTCGGCAAAGGGTAACGACCTGCGCCGTACGGGTGCGGTCTCCGATTCCGATGGGCGAGATCGACTCTGGCCCGGCATGGCCGAGCTGGAGTCGATCTCGACTGGAGGACCCTAGGCCTGCTGTAGTAGTTGATCTTTCGCGGCCGCGTACTCGCGGGTGAGGCGTTCGACGATCTCCGCGGCCGGGACGACGGCGTCGACGGCGCCGATGCCCTGTCCGGCGCCCCAGATGTCGCGCCAGGGCTTGGCTTCCGTCTTCGCGGCGGTGTCCGCGTCCTCGCCGACACCGAAGTTCATGGCGGACGGGTCCGACACGGCGAGGTTGTTCGGGTCGAGTCCGGCGGCCTCGATGCTGCCGCGCAGGTAGTTGCCGTGCACCCCGGTGAACAGGTTGGAGTAGACGATGTCGGATGCGGTGGAGTCGACGATCATCTGCTTGTAGCCCTGGTCTGCGTTGGCC
>NZ_JBFUGT010000522.1:0-2780 GCF_056402775.1 Rhodococcus sp. P3_B8 | reverse complement strand
GTGCCCAGTCGTCGCACGAGCGGGCTGGTGGTTCCTTCGAGGTCGTCGAGGAAGCTGCGGCTGACTCCTTTGTAGACGTGGTATCCGCCGACCGCGATGATGACGAGCGCCGCGGCCACGAGAACGATCGTGCCGGCGGTGGTTTGCATCAGCCGGGCCGTGATCCCCGCACTCTGGCCGCTGCTCGACTTGCCGCTGCCGCGGGCAAATCCGAATGCCGAGAAGGCGAAAGCGAAGTAGACCACCGCCAGGGCAAAGGCCTTGAGACGATCGATGATTTCCGATTTCTTGCTGTCGGCGTCCGGTCGGGACGAACTGCCGAGTGCCGCTTCGGCGAGCCGCCACAGGCCCATGATGGCGAACGCGACCACGCCCACCCACAGTGCGGCGATGCCGCCCGGTTTGGCAGCCAGTTCCGTCATGGCACCGGATTGATCGGCGGTGCCGGCTGTGCCGCCGAGGGCGAGCCGGATCGCGATGTAGCCGATGATCAGGTGCACGATGCCGCTCACGACGAACCCTGCGCGGGCGAATCGTTCGAAGAAGCTGTTCTGGGCCACCCGTCCTGCGGTAGAGGACGAGTTGTCTTGCGACGCCGGCGAGGAGGTGGCGGCGGGTGCCGGGGAAGGTGTGGTGTCAGGCATGGCGATCGTCCGATGTTGGTGGTGGCGACCGTCGGCGGGTGCGACGGTGAGTGGGCAGGGCTCGTAGGGCTGTCCGGAGCCCGATGCGGGAAGCCGGGGTTGATTCGATCGGCTCACGCACGGTGCGGAATTTCAGTTCGGAGGCCGTCTCGGGGGCGTCGTCGACGGTCGCGCGCAGAAACCGGTCGAGCAGTGCGAGTTTGTGGATGGTGCGCAGTGTCTGCAGGTACTGGCCGGCCAGGGAGCCGGTGGTGTAGGGCAGGTCGTATTTCTCGCACAGTGCTTGCATCTTGGTGGAGATTTCCGCGTAGCGGTTGCTCGGAAGGTCGGGGAACAGGTGATGCTCGATCTGGTAGCAGAGGTTGCCGCTGAGGAACGCCATCACCGGGACGGCACGGAAGTTGGCCGCGCCGAGCATCTGCCGCAGATACCATTCCGCCCCGCGTTTCGTTCTCGAGTCGGCGAGGGTGAACTTCTCGGCGCCGTCGGGGAAGTGCCCGCAGAAGATCACCACGTACGCCCAKACGTTCCGCAGCAGGTTCGCGGTCAGGTTCGCCGTCAGCGTCCGTCGCCACCGGCGTCCGCTGAGGGCGGGAAAGAGCAGGTAGTCCTTGCCGGTCTGGCGGGCAATCTTCCCGAGCAGCGCGCGGGTCTGGGCGGATTTCTCGGCGGCGGTGCCGGTGCGTGTCTGCTCGGAATACAGGTCGTGCAGGGCGATGCCCCATTCGAACGTCGCCGCCAACAACAGGTTCCGCAGCGGTTGCAGCAGATGTTCCGGCTTCCACGGTTGGTCACGGGTGATGCGGATGACCCCGTAGCCGAGGTCGTCGTCCATCCCGACAATGTTGCTGAACACGTGGTGGCGGTGTCCCGAGAACCCACCCGGTGGTGGTCCTGCTGCCGTGGATCACCAACCGGGCCGCGGCATCGAGTACCCGCTGGAGGCCGATGGTGCGGCGGATGTAGGCGGCGTCCCGGTCCCCGAGCGACTCGGTGATGTCCCGGCGGATGCTGGTCAGTTCGTCGCTGAGCGCCTCGACGTCCGCGTCGGTGAGGTGTGCGTATTCCTTGATGTCGGAGATGGCCATGGCGTCCTCCAGGTTCCGGACGAGCCCCCCGTCCGGAACCTGGTGGTGCCCCGTCCGGTGCGGCCTCGGGCCGGGTCAGTAGTAGTGGCGTCGGCCCGCTACCGCGTGGCCGGTCATGCCCATGATCTCGAGGACCACGCCGATGACGATGAGCGCGACCCCGACGTACAAGAGGACGGGGATGCCGGCCACCGCGCCGATGATGGCGAGGATGATTCCGAGGATGATCATGACGGCGACCTGATTTCGGGACAGAGAGTGGGGATTGGGGTTTCGGACGGTGTGAGCGGGTCAGTGTTTGAAGGGGTGCCTGATCTTCTCTCCCGCGTGCTTGAGCTTGTCGCCGGTTTGCTTGGCGTTGCCCTTGGCCTGCTCTGCACTCCCCTCGGCTTCCATGCGTTCATTTCCGAGGGCCTTGCCGACGGTCTTCTTGGTTGCGCCCTCGGCGGTTTCGGTCTTGTGCCGAAGCTTCTTCACGATGCTCATGGCGGTACTTCTTCTCTCTCGGGTGATCGGCCGGTGCGGGTGCGGCGGTCGATGTCAGTGGGGGACCGATGCGGGAATGTCCTCAGCGTGCGACATCGTGGGTGGCGGCGGCCTGAGTTGTTCGGTGGGCGAATGGGTGCCGCCAGTCGCGGCGCCCGTATCGCTGGTCGCGGTGATCTGTCCCGTGCGGGGTCCTGTCGACGGTGTCCGGGTTCGCGGCGACCATGTTGCGCTGTTCGGCGCGGCGGTCCCGGTCCTGGTACGCGTCCGCTGTTTCGCGGCGGGATTCTGTCAGGTCGTGGCGGGCGACGCGGCCGCGTCGGGAGGTGCGCCGGGCACCGGCCAGTAGCAGGCCGAGTCCGATGAGCCCTACCGCGCCGACGACGATGCCGTAAAGGAACAGCGTCCCGGTGGAACCGGTGATGTGATACCCGAACACTGCGAACCCGTCGGTGAGGGTATGCCCGTCGCCGCTGTTGCTCAGCACGCCGGTGAGTCCGACGATCACGGCGGCGAGAAGGACGACGAGTCCGAAGATGATGATCATGGCGGCCTCCAGGGC
>NZ_JBFUGT010000521.1:0-2788 GCF_056402775.1 Rhodococcus sp. P3_B8 | reverse complement strand
CCCGCACGCCGTCCACCTCGATCCCGGCCTTGCGGGTCAGCTTCTCCACCTCGGCGCGTTCGTCCTCGGTGACGAGGGTGACCACCACGCCGGACTCGCCGGCGCGGGCGGTGCGGCCCGCGCGGTGCAGGTAGTCCTTGGGGTCGGCCGGGGGGTCGACGTGGACGACGAGCGAGATGTCGTCGACGTGGATGCCGCGGGCCGCCACGTCGGTGGCGACCAGGACCGGGGTGGTGCCGTCGGCGAACGATTCGAGGGTGCGGGTGCGGTTGTTCTGCGCCTTGCCGCCGTGCAGGGCGCCCGCGGAGATGCCCGCCTCGTGGAGTTGCTGCGCGAGCCGGTCCACTCCGTACTTGGTGCGCACGAACATGAGGGTCCGCCCCGCACGTGAACCGATATGTGCCACAACGGATCTCTTGTCGGCCCCGTCGACGAACARCAGGTGGTGGCGCATGGTGCTCACCGACGCGGTGACCGGCGCCGTCGAGTGGGTGACCGGGTCCCGCAGGTACCGGCGGACGAGGGTGTCGACCTCCCCGTCGAGGGTCGCCGAGAACAGCAGCCGCTGACCATGCGCCGGTGTCTTGTCGAGGATCGTCGTGACCTGCGGCATGAACCCCAGGTCGGCCATGTGGTCGGCCTCGTCGAGCGTCAGTACGGTCACGTCGTCCAGGGACACCGACCCCTGCGCCACGTGATCGGCGAGGCGTCCCGGCGTCGCGATCAGCAGGTCGACCCCCCGCGACAGGATCTCGACCTGACGTTTGATGGGAATCCCGCCGACGACGTTCGCCACCCGCAATCCCACGGACAGGGCCGGCTCGTCCAGCGCCCGCTCGATCTGCAACGCCAGTTCACGGGTGGGCACCAGCACGATGCCGCGCGGGAAGCCCCGCCTGCTCGCGGCGCCCTTGAGTCGCACGAGCATCGGCAGTCCGAAGGCGAGGGTCTTCCCGGACCCGGTCGGCGCGCGGCCGAGTACATCGCGGCCCGCGAGGACGTCGGGAATGGTGGCCGCCTGGATCGGGAACGGCGCCCCGATGCCGCTGCGGTCGAGGGCGTGGGTCATCACCGCGGGGAGACCGAGCGCGAGGAACGTCTCACCCACCGGTGCGGGGGAGGAGAACTCGTCGTCGGGCATATCGAGAAGGCTACCGCCTCCGAGAGGGGCCTCCGACGCCTCGGCCGTGACGTACACGCGGTACGTCACGGCCGGGGACGGGCAGTGTGCGAGGCTCAGGCCTGCACTTCGCTGCGGTCACCGCTCCAGAGGGTGTGGAACTTGCCCTCCGCGTCGACCCGCTCGTAGGTGTGGGCGCCGAAGAAGTCGCGCTGCCCCTGCGTCAGGGCCGCGGGCAGCCGCTCCGCGCGCAGGGCGTCGTAGTAGGACAGCGACGACGCGAACGCCGGCACCGGGATCCCCAGCAGGGTGGCGGTGGAGACCACCCGGCGCCAGCTGTCGATGGCCGTCTCGATGGCGTCCCGGAAGTACGGGGCCAGGATGAGGCTCGGCAGCTTCGGGTTCTCGTCGTACGCGTCCTTGATGCGGTTGAGGAACCGGGCCCGGATGATGCAGCCGCCACGCCAGATGGTCGCGAGGTCGGCGGGGTGCAGGTCCCAGTCGTATTCGGCGCTGCCGGCCGCGATCTGGTCGAATCCCTGCGCGTAGGCCACGACCTTCGACGCGTACAGGGCCTGCCGGATGTCCTCGGTGAACTGGGCGGCATCGGTGGGCTTGTCGGCGAGGACGCCGGACGCCAGCCCGACCGCGGCCTTGCGCTGCTCGCGGGACCCGGACAGCGCGCGGGCGAACACGGCCTCGGCGATCCCGGTGACGGGGACACCGAGGTCGAGCGCGGACTTGACGGTCCAGCGGCCGGTGCCCTTCTGCTCGGCGGCGTCGACGATCACGTCGACGAGCGGCTTGCCGGTCTTCGCGTCCTTCTGCCGCAGCACCTCCGCGGTGATCTCGACGAGGTAGCTTTCGAGGTCGCCGCCGTTCCAGTCGGTGAACACGTCGGCGATCTTGCCGGCGTCGTAGCCGAGGGCGGACCCGAGCAGGTTGTACGCCTCGCCGATGAGCTGCATGTCGGCGTACTCGATGCCGTTGTGCACCATCTTCACGAAGTGGCCGGACCCGTCGGGGCCGATGTGCGTGCAGCAGGGGGTGCCGTCGACCTGCGCGGCGATCGACTCGAGCAGCGGTCCGAGGGCCGCGTAGGACTCCTTCGGGCCGCCCGGCATGATCGACGGACCGTTGAGCGCGCCCTCCTCACCGCCGGAGATGCCGGCGCCGACGAAGTGCAGGCCACGCTCCCTCAGTGAGGCCTCGCGGCGGATCGTGTCCGTGTACAAGGCGTTGCCGCCGTCGATGATGATGTCACCGGGCTCCATCGCCGCGGCGAGTTCCTCGATGACGGCGTCGGTGGGGTCGCCGGCCTTGACCATGATCAGCACGCGGCGCGGCTTCTGCAGCGCGCCCACGAACTCCTCGATCGTCTCGGTGCGGACGAAGTCGCCCTCGCTGCCGTGCTCCTCGATGAGGGCGTCGGTCTTGGCGATGCTGCGGTTGTGCAGCGCGACCGTGTGACCGTGCCGGGCGAAGTTGCGGGCGATGTTCGAGCCCATGACGGCCAGTCCCGTGACGCCGATCTGGGCGCGGGCACCCTCAGTGTTGTCGATAGTCATGGATACAGCATTCCCTCTCGCTCGGCGGTAGTGAAATCGGCGGCTACGAAAAGCTCGACCGCCTAAGCCAAACATACGAAGGCCGGCCGTCGCACATGCG
>NZ_JBFUGT010000520.1:0-2789 GCF_056402775.1 Rhodococcus sp. P3_B8 | reverse complement strand
CCATGAAGCGGCGGCCACTCCAGTTCGCCTCGTAGGAGACGCGGTCCCGGGTGACACCGGGAATGTCCTCGACCACGGCTTCGCGTCGGCCGATGATCCGATTGACGAGCGTCGACTTGCCGACGTTCGGGCGCCCGACCACTGCGAGGGTGGGAACCGGGACGTGGGACTCTCCGTCGCCGCCGTCTTCGAGGTCCAGGACCTCCCAGTCGGATTCCTCACTCCAGGTGCCGTCGCCTGCGAACTCGGTGGTGAATTGTTCGGTCACTGCCCTGCTCCAGTTCTTTCGCTTACCACCAGCAGCAACCTGCCGATCACGTCGTCGATTCCGAGTTCGCTGGTGTCGACAAGCACGGAATCGTCGGCCGGCCGCAGTGGCGACACGGCGCGCGTGGAGTCGAGGTGGTCACGACGCTGCACGTCGGCCAGCACGGCCGCGTAGTCGTCGCCTCGCCCCTCCGCGAGATTCTGCGCATTCCTGCGCTGTGCCCGGGCTTCCGCCGAGGCGGTGAGGTAGATCTTCACGTCGGCGTCCGGGATCACGACGGTGCCGATGTCCCGGCCCTCGACGACGATCCGTTCTGCCTCGCCCGCGAGACGACGCTGCGCCGCGACGAGCAGTTCACGCACGGCCGGTACGGCGGAGACAGCCGAGACGGCCTTGGTCACCGCGTCGCCGCGGATCTCCTCCCCCACGTCCTCCCCGTCGAGCAGGACCTGCTCACCCGCCGGGTCGGTGCCGATCGACCACGGCAGACCGGCGGTCGCGTCGGCGATCGCGGCGGGATCGGTGAGGTCCACGCCCTTGCGCAGCGCATGCAGCGTCGCGATGCGGTACATGGCGCCGGTGTCGAGGTAGCGGGCGTCGAGGCGCTGCGCCAGCATCCGGGAGACGCTCGACTTCCCGGTTCCAGAGGGGCCGTCCATCGCGACGACCAGCTTCGAGGTACTCACAGGCCCACCGCCCCGTAGAGACCGCYGACCTCGCCTCGACCGAGTACGCGGAGTGTGCCGGGACGCTGGTCGCCGAGAGCGACCGCGCCGATGTCCGTCCGGACGAGCCGGATGACGGGGTGTCCCACGGCGTCGAACAGGCGCCGCACGATGTGCTTGCGGCCTTCGTGCAGGGTGACGCGGACGAGCGACTTGCCCTCGTTGATGTCGAGGAGCGTGAACGTGTCGACCTTCGCCGGACCGTCGTCGAGTTCGACACCCTCCTTGAGCTTCTTTCCGACGCCGCGTTCGAGGGCACCCGACACGGTCGCCAGGTACGTCTKCGATACCTCGAAGGACGGGTGCATGAGCCGATGCGCCAGGTCACCGTCGTTGGTGAGCAGCAGCAGCCCCTCGGTGTCGGCGTCCAGGCGACCGACGTGGAACAACCGCTGACCTGCGGCGACCCGCTCGGAGACGATGTCGCCGACGCACGGGCGACCCAGGTCGTCCGACATCGTCGACTGCCAGCCGCGGGGCTTGTTCAGCGCGAGGTGGACCAGGTCCTTCTGCACGACGACCCGGACGCCGTCCACGCGCACCACCGCGTTCTCGGGGTCGATGCGCAGGCCCTGTTCGATGACGATGCGGCCGTCGACCTCGACGCGACCCTGCGAGATCAGTTCCTCGGCTGCACGACGCGACGCGACGCCGGCCTGGGCGAGGACCTTCTGCAGTCGCATGCCGTCGCCCTGCGGCGGGCCGACGGGCCGATCGGCGGCGTCGGCGTACTGGTGCCGGGCCGGCTTGGCATTGCTGATCTTGGGCGCGTGGGCCTGGGCGCGCTGCGGCTTGGCCGACTTGGGCTTGCCGCGTTTGTTCTTCGCGGCCGCGGCGTCGGGCCTGCCCGACTTCCCCTTGACGGCGTCCGACCTGGACGGACGCCGATCGGTCTCGGAGCGGCTCGGTCGCCCTCCGGCTTCCGACCTGTCCGAGCGACCCCCGGCCTCCGACCTGGTGGGGCGCTGCTTCTTGTTGTTGCGATCCGGTGTGCCATCTCGGCGAGCGGGTTTCTTCACTTTTGTACTATCCCTGTCAGTCTTCGGTGTCCAGCCCGGTGTCCAACTCTGCTGTGGAAGCCGTAGCTTTATTCATTCTCGCAAATCGTGGATCAGATTCCAGACTGTCACTGATGTCATCTATCAGATCCACGTCCGGCAACAGCGGAGCCAAGGCGGGAAGATCGGCGAGAGACGCCAAGCCGAGCCGTTCCAGGAAGAGCTCCGTCGTCGAATACTGCGTGGCGTTGGTATCGGGATCGACGCCGGCTTCGGCAATCAATCCGCGAGCGAGAAGTGTGCGCACCACACCATCCACGTTGACGCCGCGCACCGCACTGATCCGTGCGCGGGTCAACGGTTGACGGTATGCCACCACGGCCAGAGTTTCCAACGCCGCCCTCGTCAGTTTGGACCGCGCACCGTCGAGTAGGAGTCGTTCCACGTAGGGCGCGTACGCGGTGCGCGTATAGAGACGCCAACCGTCACCGGCATATCGGAGGTCCATCCCACTGCCACGGGCGGTGAGCTCGGCGGACATGCGGTTCAGCACGTCCGTGATGCGATTCACAGAAGCGCCGGTCGCGAAGGCGAGCTGTTCGGCTCCGGCGGGAGAGTCGACGATCAGCAGCAGCGACTCGAGAACAGCTTCGAGTTCGGTGTCCGACAGCTCGAGTTCTGCGTCGACGGCGCCCAAGTCGTCCGACTCGTCGAACGGGGCCGAACTCATCCGTAATCCTCCTCGGTCACCGGGGCGTGTGCGCCTTCTCCGGTCCAGCTCACCAGCAATTCCCCGAG
>NZ_JBFUGT010000519.1:0-2812 GCF_056402775.1 Rhodococcus sp. P3_B8 | reverse complement strand
CGGAGCGGAGTTCGGTCACCGCGATCCGGGCGGCGTGCCCGATCGCGGCGTYGACCACCGGTAGTACAGGGTCGGTTCGGGCGGCACGGGTGAAGACGGCGACCGCGACGGGAATCTCACCGGGAAACGTCACGACGGCCACCTCGTTGCGGATGGCGCCGATGGTCCCGGTCTTCCCGGCAACGTCCACCTCGGAATACGGGAACCCGGACCGGATGCGGTGCTGCCAGATCTGCGCGGACATCACGTGCCGGACGAACTCGCCCTGCGGCTCGGGCACCGCCCTTCCGGTCCAGATCGCGTCGAGAAGCGAGGTCATCTCCCGCGGAGTCGTCGCGCTCGCATACGACGGGTCGTAGGCGGACACGGTCCACGCCTCGTCGTTGTCGGCCAGCGCCGCGAATGCTTCCGCGGTGGTGTGCGCATGGGCGTCGATCACCAGGCTGCGGTGCGCATCCGCTGTGCCGCCGAGGATGCGCGTGCTCGTCATGCCCAGCTCGGACAGTGTGCGCTCGACGCTCGCCAGTCCCACCTGCCCGAGGACGAGGTCGGCGGCGGCGTTGTCGGACACGGTCATCATCGACATCGCCAGATCCCGCCAGCTCAGCACGACGGGATCACGGAACGTCGACACCCCCGTCGGCCCCGGAGTGCAGTCGGCCGGATTGACCCGGACGGTCGCGGTCGGCGACAACTCCCCGGATTCGAAAGCACGGCACAGGGCTACGAGTAGCGGAAGTTTGTAGACCGACGCCAGAACCACGAGGTCGTCCGCGCCGACCGCGATGTCACCCGCGTCGCCGGTCGGGGTCCCGACGCGGCGGGCGTGCAGCCATCCGGTGCACCCGGCGTCGGCGAAGACGTCACGGATCCGCTTCGCCGCCGGCGGGGTCATCGATCGGCCCTCAGCAGCACCCGGTCGAGGGCGGCAGCGGACGGTGCGACGTCGGTCCCCGATCGCCAGACGATGCGCAGACGCAGCGCGAGGTCTTCGCGCAGCAGATCGACCCAGGCCACACCCGGCATCACCGTCGGTGCCGTCGCCGTCACCCCGAAATGACCGCCCGCGGCCACGTGCGTGAGAATCTCTCGCGGACCCGGTGCGATCACGATGTCCGGGTCCAGCCCCCGGACCCGCCACAAGTCGACGAACAGGTCGTGGGCAGGTGGATTGTCCGAGCGTGGACCGATGGCCAACGCCAGCCCGCGCAGCATCCGGACCTGTGCCTTCTTCGCGACCGCGGCCGGGTGGTCGTCCGGCACCACCACCCACCGCCGAAGCTTCAGCACCGGCCCGCTGTCGAGACCGGTGAGCAGCGCGGGATGCTCGACCACGGCGACGTCGAGACTGCCCGTACGGACGGCGTCCACGAGTTCGGTGGTGGGCGCCGTGGTCGTCACCACCCGGGTGGGCCGGGTCTCGTCCGCGTCGCGAAGGGCACGGACACACCGCACCACCACACCGTCGGCCACCGAGTGCGGGACACCCCATCGCACCACCGCGTCGCGACCGCCGGCGATGCGGTGCGCTTCGTCCTCGAATCGGGCGGCGTCGGCGACGAGAAGTCGCGCACGCGGGAGCAATTGGCGTCCGGCGTCGGTGAGTCCGACTCCGCGGGCACTGCGCTGGACCAGCTCCGCGCCGAGTCGCTGTTCGAGCCGCCGCACTCCCTGTGACAGCGGCGGCTGCGTCATCCCGAGCCGGGATGCGGCGTTGCCGAAATGTCCCTCCTCCGCAACGGCGACAAAGAAACTGAGGTGGCGGAGCAGGTCCATGGCGACCATTGAACCAGTTCCGACCGCCCACGTCGGGCGACGCCACCGTTTCCCTGGCATAAAACGTCGTCCTGAACTGGGGTGATAGCGCACCCGACTCGCGACGACGCCGCTTTCGTCTTTGCGCTATGAGTGTCCGCATCCGACATTGGATCCATGCCCACACACCGAAATCATCCGAAGCCCAGGCGCACCGGTCGCCGAGGTGCCGTCGCTCTCGCGCTGGCGCTGCCCCTGCTGCTCGGGGCGTGCACGGCCACCGCGGAACAGGCCCAGCCCACCACGTCGGTGGCTGCGGCGCCGGATCGGCGGCCCCTCGACGCGACGATCGACGCCCTGGAGGCGCAGTACTCCACCCGGATCGGAGTGACGGCCGTCAATCCCGCGACCGGCGAGGTCTACAGCCACCGGGGCGACGAACGGTTCGCGATGTGCTCGACCTTCAAGGCCTACGCATCCGCGGCGGTTCTGCGCAAGACCGAGGACGGATCGACGTCACTCGACAAGACGGTCGTGATCGAACCCGGYGACCTCGTCGAGAACTCGCCGGTCACCGCCGCAGCGGTCGGAACCCCGATGACGTTGGGGCAGATCGCCGAAGCAGCGCTGACGCAGAGCGACAACACCGCCGGGAACTACCTACTCCGGGAGATCGGCGGGCCGCAGGCGATCACCGCACTCGCCCGGGACGTCGGCGACGGGAGCACACGACTGGACCGGTGGGAGACCGAACTCAACACCGCATTCCGCGACGATCCCCGGGACACGACGACACCCAACGGCCTCGCGCAGGGTTTCCGGGCGCTGCTCCTCGGAGACGCCCTCGACGCGGCGAGCCGCGATCAGCTTCTCGAGTGGATGCGGGCGAGCAAGACGTCGGACAAGCGAATGCGCGCCGGTCTGCCGACCGGGTGGACTGCCGCCGACAAGACCGGTGGCGGCGGGTTCGGCACCGCCAACGATGCCGGTGTCGCGTGGAGTCCGGACGGCGCACCCGTCGTCCTCGCCATCCTCACCGACAGCCTCACCAATCAGC